>NZ_JBEOVM010000094.1:0-25617 GCF_040295505.1 Streptomyces sp. NPDC002790
AACCCCCGACGGGGCGAAAGATCGGGGCTCTGCCCCGCACCCCGCTGCTCAATCGCCGCAGGGGCTGAAAATGCACCCGCCAGCTCTCGTCCGAAGAGCGAAGCTTAAAAGATGGGGCGTAGGGGCGAAGCCCCTACGCGAAGACCACCGTGCGGTGGCCGTTCAAGAGGATCCGGCGTTCGGCGTGCCACTTGACCGCCCGCGCCAGCGCCTGGCACTCGACGTCACGGCCGATCGCGACCAGCTGATCGGGCGTGACGTCATGCCCCACCCGCTCGACCTCCTGCTCGATGATCGGCCCCTCGTCGAGGTCCGCGGTCACGTAGTGCGCGGTCGCCCCGATCAGCTTCACACCCCGCGCATGCGCCTGGTGATACGGCTTCGCGCCCTTGAAGCTCGGCAGGAACGAGTGGTGGATGTTGATGATCCGCCCGCTGAGCTCCTTGCACAGGTCGTCCGAGAGCACCTGCATGTAGCGCGCGAGCACGACCACCTCGACGCCCTCGTCCCGCACCAGATCGAGCACCTGCCGCTCGGCCCGCGCCTTCGTCTCCTTCGTCACCGGGATGTGGTGGAAGGGGATGTCGTACGAGGCGACCAGCTCGGCGAAGTCCGTGTGGTTGGAGACGACCGCGGCGATGTCGACCGGCAGCGCGCCGATCCGCGCCCGGAAGAGCAGGTCGTTGAGGCAGTGGCCGAACTTGCTGACCATGAGCACGATCTTCATGCGATCGCTCGCCCGGTGGAGCTGCCAGTCCATCTGGAACGCGTCGCCGATCGCGGCGAAGCTGGCCCGCAGCTTCTCCACGGTCACGTGCTCGTCCGCGCTGAAGTGGACGCGCATGAAGAACAGTCCCGTGTCGTGGTCACCGAACTGCTGGCTGTCCTCGATGTTGCAGCCGGTCATGAAGAGGTAGCTCGACACGGCGTGCACGATGCCCTGCTTGTCGGGGCAGGAGAGGGTGAGGACGTACTGCTCGGGGCCGGAGGCGACGGACTGCGCGTTCATGCGCCAAGCCTAAACGCCCGGCAGGCGGCGCTACGCCGCCCGCGTCATGATCCGCAGCACCTCGAGGTTCTGCGGCGCCCCCTCCGGGTCGTCGCCGTCGCTCGTGGCGAGCCTCACATGGGCGTCGCGGGCCGCACGGACCGCGTCCGGCCAGCCCTCGTGGTTCAGATACGCGGCGACCGGGGCGTCCGGGCCCACCTGGTGCATGATCCGCAGCACCCGCAGCACCGCGGCGTCGACGAGCGCCGCCTCCTGCGAGTCCCGGAAGATCGTCCCGACGTATTTCTCGGCGGACCAGTTGTCCAGCCAGGTGTCCTCGACGAGGCGGTACACGGCGTCGGTCACGTCTCCGTATCCGTCCACGCCTGCCTGCCAGACGTCCCGCTGGAACGTCGGGTCGGAGAGCATGTGCAGCGCGGAACGCACGTTGCTGCGCCAGCGCCACCACGGCATGTCGTTGAGTGGCATGCCGCCCATCTTCGTTGAGCTACGGCCGCGACGGGAAGACTTGTCCGAGGTTTGCACGGTCATCGATCGTACGTCCCGGCCCCTCGAGCCCCGCACGACCCCCGCAATTCACCTCATCGTCACCACACGTTGACCACGGGTCACACGACCGTTGGGAGCGCGGCGGAATCGTGCGGGGACATGACCGGCAGGCGCTCCAGCACCCGTGACCGCATCGTCCCCCGAAGCCCCATACGTACCACTGCCGTGCTCCTGAGCGCCGCCATGGTCGCCGGGTGCGGGCTCGTCCCCGGCGGCGACGCCAAGAGCGTGGGGAAACCGCCGGTGACCGTCATGACCTGGGCCCCCGAGAAGACCGGAGCGACCAACATGCCGGGGGTGCCCGCCATGGCGCGGGCCTACGCGCGCTGGATCAACGCCCACGGCGGCATCGGCGGCCGCACGCTCAAGGTCCTCACCTGCAACGACCACAACGACAGCGTGGACGCCGCCCGGTGCGCCCGCTCCGCCGTCCAGCACGACGCCGTGGCGGTCGTCGGCGCGTACAGCCAGCACTCGAACGCCTTCCTGCCCCCGCTGGAGTCCGCCGGTATCCCCTACCTGGGCGGTTACGGCGCCACCGAGGCGGAGTTCACCAGCCCGCTGTCGTACCCGGTCAACGGCGGACAGGCCGCCCTCCTCGCCGGCAACGGGCGCCAGCTGTCCGGGCCTTGCGCCCGTACCGTCCTGATCCGCCCCGACTCCATCGCGGGCGACCAGCTCCCGCCCCTGCTCAACTCCGGGCTCGCGCTGCACCACCGCCCCGCCGCCGTCGACATGCTCACCGCCGACGACGCCACCGACTACGCCGACCAGGCCCGCCGCGCCCTCGACGCCGCGAGCCGGGCGCCGCAGGGCGAGGGCTGCGTCGCGGCGGTGCTCGGGGAGCGTACGAACACGTTCTTCGACTCGTTCCGGCGGCTGCGCGACGACTACCCATCGGTGCGCACCGCCACCGTCCTCGGCAGCGTCGACCAGACCGTCGTCGACCGCACCGGCGGCCCGAAGAGCCCCTACGAAGGGGCGTACGTCACGAGCTGGTACCCGGCGTCGGGCGACGCGCGCTGGGACCCCATGAAGCGGGCGATCAACGAGCAGGCCTTCGGCGACAACCGGATCGACCCGGCGGACGCGGGCGTGCAGACGACCTGGATCGCGTACGAGGTGCTGCGGCAGATCATCGAGTCGGTCGGCGACGGCGCGGTCACCGCGCGCACCGTGCGCACCGCCCTCGACGACGACGTGAAGGTGACGACGGGCGGGCTCACCCCGCCGCTGCGCTGGGGCTACGACCACATGTCCCCGGTCGGCGACTACCCGCGCCTGGTCAACGCACGGGTGACCTTCCAGAAGGTCGTCTCCGGGCGGCTCACGGCGACCAGGAAGTCCTCGGTGGACGTGACGGGCACGCTCGCCGGGCTTTCCTGATCGCGACCGCCGGCGAATCGGTCAGAGCTGGACGGCCGAGCGCTGGGTCAGCCCGTACTTGCTCGCGATCTCGTTCCACAGCTTCGAGGCCTGCTGCTTCTGCGTGGACGCCGTGCCGCTCGCCGCGTCGCCCGCCCGGCGCTCGGACGTCGGCTTGGCGTGACCCTTCTTGCACAGCGCCTTCTTCTTGGCGGCGACCTGGTCGCCCCACCTCGCGTAGTGGCTGTCCGCGGACGCGGACGCCTTCCAGGCGCTGGTGAGGGCGGCGGTCAGGCGGGCGTTGTCGGGCAGCTTGTCCACGGACAGCGTGCCGAGGCGCGTCACCAGTTCATTGCGCTGCGTCGCGGCGCTCTGCAAGTCCTTCGACGCCTGGGGCAGCGCCTTGCAGCTGCCGATGTTCGCGACCGAACGCACCACGGCGGAGCGGCTGTTGTTGGAGTCGCCGAGCAGTTTGTCGAGCTCGACGGCCTGCTCCTTGGCCGGGTCCACGGTCGGAGAGGCCGACTCGGACGCGGGCGCCGAGTTCGACACGTTCTTCGTCGCGTCCGTCTTCTTGTCGTCGTCCCCGCCGCTGAGCATGGCGCCCGCGCCGACACCGACGACGAGGATGCCGACGCCGATCGCGGCGATCAGCGGCACCTTGGAACCGGTGCGGTTCTTGCCGCCGCGCGGCGGCGGCTCGGGCTGGTACCCGTACTGCTGCGGGGGCGGCGTCATGCCCGGCGCCCCCGGCCCACCGGGCCCGGGCGGCGGCGCGTGCGGGTCGAAGCGCGGCATCTGCTGCGTAGCGCCGGCGCCGCCCTCCGGCTCCGTACGGAACAGGGCGTCGAACTCGGCCGGCGGCTGCCGCTCACCGGGCTCCCCGGGGCGCAGGCCGTAGCCCTGGTCCTGAGCGGGCATCGCCTGAGCGGGCATCGGCGGGCCCTGAGCCGGCATCGGCTGACCCTGGCCCGGCACCGGCTGGCCAGGAACCGGCGGAATGTACTGCGTGGCCTGGCTGTCGGGGGAGCCTCCGTAGCCGGGCGGCGCCGCGTCGGGCATCGGCTGCGCGCGGCCAAGGAACTGCGTGGCGTCCGGGGCGGGAACCTCCGGCGGCAGCCCGGGACCGGCCGCGTACTGGGCGGCCTGCTGCTGAGCCGGGGGTATGTACTGGGTGGCGTCCCCGTCGTAGGCACCGGCGGCGGGTCCCGCCGGGGCCGCGGGCGGCAGCGGACCGGCCTCCGCGTACTGCTGCGGCAGCGCCTGCACGGGCTGCTGCTGCGGCAGCGCGGCACCGTAGGACTGGGGCGGCAGCGCACCGTAGCCCTGGTCCTGAGCGGGCATCGGCGCGGAGCCCTGCGGCTGACCCCACTCGTACGTAGGCATGGACCCGTCGTAGGTCGGCATCGGCCCGGCGTTGTGCGCCTGCTGGGACTCGGGCCCCCAGGGCTGACCCCACGGGCTCGCGCCCGCCGGACCCGCCTGGTCGCCGTAAGTGCCCGGCAACAGGGGCTCACCGCCGTCGGCAGGCAGCACGACACCTTCGTGCGTCTGCCGCGCCTGCGGAAGGTGCGGGCGTTCGCCCTGCCCACTCTGCTCCGTCACCGTAAGACTCCTACGTAGGGGGTCGGAATCGTCGGCTCACGCTACCGGGTCTTCGTACGCCCGTGCTACGCACCTCAAATCCCCGAAGCCTCCCCAGTGACGCGACTAACAAAACCGGCCACCGGCTTGCCCGTTATGACACAGCTCACGCCGCCCACGCCAGACAAGTACGCCGCTCACGCCGCCTGAAGCTCCATGCGCGCCCCGAACTCCCGCACCACGGGCTCCTCCCCGAACGGGTCGAGACGCTCCCTGAAGTCCTCCAGATACTCCGCGCCCCGGTTCGAACGCACCGTGCCGAGCAGCTCGACGGCCCGAAGTCCCGTATGACAGGCCTGTTCCACCTCCCTCTGCTGCACCTGCGCCGTCGCGAGCAGCACGAGACCGATCGCGCGGCGCCTGGCCCGCGACTCAGGATGCCCGTCCAACGACTCCTGCGCACACCGCGCCGCGTCCCTCGACTGACCCAAGTCCCGGTGGCAGTGCGCCAGTTCGTCCGCCAGATAGGCGTGGTCGAAGTGGGCGATCCACACCGGGTCGTCCCCGGAGTCGGCCCGCCCGTCCGCCTGTTCCAGGGCGGCGACCGCGCGCGACGTCGCGGACTGCGCCGACCTCGCGTCCCCGAGAAGTGCGTGGCCGCGCGCCTCGGCGGCGTGGAACATCGCCTCGGCGCGCGGCGTCACACGCCCGCGCGCCCCCTCCTGAGCCGCGCGGGCGAGCTGGGCGATCTCGCGCGGATTGCCGAGCTGCGCCGCCAGGTGACTCATGGACGCGGCCAGCACGTACCCGCCGTAGCCACGGTCACCGGCCGCCTGCGCGAGCCGCAACGCCTGAATGTAGTACCGCTGGGCGAGCCCCGGCTGCCCGGTGTCGATCGCCATGTACCCGGCGAGCTCCGTCAACCGCGCGACGGCGGAAAACAGTTCACGCCCCACCGCCTCCCGGTACGAACCCGCGAGCAGCCCGCTCACCACACTGTTCAGGTAGTGCACGACCACCGGGCGCACGTGCCCGCTCCCGTACTGGTGGTCCAGATCGGTCAGCGCCTGCGTCATCGCCCGCACCGCCGCCACGTCCGAGGGCCCGACCCGCGGCCCCGACGCCCGTGCCACCTGCGAGTCCGGCACGGAGATCAACCAGTCGCGGCTCGGCTCGACGAGCGCCGAGGACGCCACGGACGAACCGGAGAGAAAGTCCCTGCGCCCCACGTCACTTCGCCACAGCTCGCACACCTGCTCAATGGCGCCGAGCACGGTGGGCGAGAACTGCAGTCCGACTCCGGAGGCGAGGTTCTTCCCGTTGGCCATCCCGATCTCGTCGATGGTCACCGTGCGCCCGAGCTTGCGTCCCAGGGCCTCCGCGATGATCCCCGGCGCCCGGCCGCGCGGCTGCTGCCCACGCAGCCAACGCGCCACGGACGTCTTGTCGTAACGCAGATCGAGCCCGTGCTCCGCACCGCACATGTTGACCCGGCGCGCGAGCCCCGCGTTCGAACAGCCCGCTTCCTGGATGAGCGCCTGCAGCCGTTCATTGGGCTGTCGCGCTACGAGAGGCCGTGCGGCCATGACGTACCCCCTGAAGTGCCCGTCCGGGTATCCGACTGCCGGTCAACAGCCGGTCGTTGGATCATCACTGCCCTGCGCGGAAACGGAAGATGCACCACAAACGGGTGTCAAACACACGCCCGCGTGACGCCGGCCCGCCGCGTCGCCGTACTCGTTACCCCTCCCGCACTACCCACGGCCCGGGGCCTCCTCGCCCGCGCGCCCCCACCCATGCACCCATGCGCCCCACATGCGGGAACGATGCTCCCGGGCCGCCCGTACGTGCGCCCGTAACCCTCCGTGGCGGCGGGAGTTGAGAACCACGTGGAAGAGACCATCGCAGGCACCTCGGACGACAGCCCACCCGTCACCGCCGTCGGGCAGATCCCGCAGCAGCGCGGCGACTCACTCCTGGACACCGCCGTCCGCTACGCGGAGGAGCGGCACTGGGACGTGTTCCCGGGCACCTGGCTGGAGATCGGCGACGGCGTCCAGCGCTGCTCGTGCGGCTCCCCCCAGTGCCCCACCCCCGGCGCGCACCCCGCCCGCCCCGACTGGGCGACGCAGGCCACCGGCAGCGCGACCGTGGCCCGCCGGCTGTGGGCGAAGCAGCCGACCGCGTCGATCCTCCTCCCCACGGGCCGCACCTTCGACGCGATCGACGTGCCGGAGACCGCCGGGTTCCTCGCCCTCGCCCGCATGGAGCGCATGGAACTCACCCTCGGCCCCGTGACCTGCACCCCCGACCGCCGCATGCAGTTCTTCGTGCTCCCCGGCGCCACCGTCAAGGTCCCCGACCTCGTCCGCAAGCTCGGCTGGCCCCCGGCCTCCCTCGACCTGCTCGCGCTCGGCGAGGGCCAGTACGTCGCCGCTCCCCCGACCCGCTTCGGCAGCCGCGGCGCCGCCCAGTGGGCCTGCCGCCCGACCCCGGCGAACCGCTGGCTCCCGGACGCGGAAGAACTCATCTCCCCCCTCTCATACGCGTGCGGACGCGAGATCCGGCGCGGGTAGGGGCCTGTCCGGGCGCCTCCCGGTGGCCCGCCCTTGGCCGACGTATCGTGCCCGGACGGACGAAGACGACGAAGGGCGGGCACAGTTGACCTCGGCCGAGGAAACCGCAGCCGTACGCGTACACGACCTATGGAAGTCCTTCGGGTCGCAGACCGCCGTGGCCGGCATCGAACTCGCCCTGCCCGCAGGCCGGTTCATCGGCCTCGTCGGGCCGAACGGCGCGGGCAAGACCACGACCCTCTCCATGGTCACCGGCCTGCTCCGCCCCGACCGGGGCACCGTGTACGTCGCCGGCCACGACGTCTGGGCCGACCCCGCCGAGGTCAAGGCACGCATCGGCGTCCTCCCGGAGGGCCTACGCCTCTTCGAACGCCTCTCCGGCCACGAACTTCTCGCCTACACCGGCCGGTTGCGCGGACTGCCCGGCGCGGAGGTCGACAAACGGGCGGACCAGCTCCTCGACGTCCTGGACCTGGCCGGAGCCCGCCACAAACTCGTCGTCGACTACTCGACCGGCATGCGCAAGAAGATCGGCCTCGCCGCGGCCCTCCTCCACAACCCCGAAGTCCTGTTCCTGGACGAACCGTTCGAGGGCGTCGACCCGGTCTCGGCCCAGACGATCCGCGGCGTCCTGGAACGCTACACACGCTCCGGCGCGACGGTCGTCTTCTCCTCCCACGTCATGGAACTGGTCGAGTCCCTCTGCGACTGGGTCGCGGTCATGGCAGCGGGCCGCATCCGCGCCCAGGGCCCACTCGCGGACGTCCGCGGCGATTCATCCTCCCTCCAGGAGGCATTCCTGGAACTGGTGGGAGCGCGTGGCCGCACGAGCGAGGGCGCACTGGACTGGCTGGGCAACACTCAAGCTTCGGCAGCGGGTGAGCCCATTCAAGCTCCTGCGGCGGGTGAGCCCACTCAAGCCCCTGCGGCGATTGAGCAGCGGGGTCCGGGGCAGAGCCCCGAGGCCGCAACCCCGCCGCAGCGCAACAAGCGGCCCCAGCCATGACCGGCGTACTGGTCCGGCTCAAGCTCGCGCTGCTCCGCAACGGCCTCCGCCAATCCCCCGGCCGCCGCGCCGCATACATCGCCTCCCTCCTCGCGGCAGCGCTCGTCGCCGCACTCCAACTCCTCGCCCTGATCCTCCTCCACGGCAACGCGCACGCCGCAACCATCGGCATCCCCCTCACCACCCTCCTCGCCCTCGGCTGGGCCGTCCTCCCGCTCTTCTTCCCCAGCGGCGACGAAACCCTCGACCCCACCCGCCTCGCGATGCTCCCGCTGCGCCCCGACCCGCTCGTCCGCGGCCTCCTCGTGGCGTCCCTGGTCGGCATCGGCCCGCTCTTCACGCTGTGCCTCGCGTTCGGCGCCGCGTACGCGGTGGCACACGGGGCGGCGGCCACGGTCGTCGCGGTACTGGCGGTCCCCCTCACCGTCCTCACCTGCGTCGCCCTCGCCAGAACCGTGGCCGCGGCCAACATCCGGCTCCTCACCAGCCGCAAGGGCCGCGACCTCGCCGTACTGAGCGGACTCGTCATCGCCGTCGGCGCACAGCTGGTCAACTTCGGGGTGCAGCGGCTCGGCGCGGCGGGCGGCGTCGACGCGCTCGACCCGGTGGCGAAGGTCCTCGGCTGGATCCCCCCGGCATCGGCGATCGCCGCGGTCGACGCGACGAGCAAGGCATCGTACGGAACAGCCCTCGCCCAACTGGCAATCTGCGCGGCGGCGCTCCTGGCCCTCCTGACCCTCTGGCGCCGCGCCCTGACCCGCCTGATGACCGCCCCCGACGGCTCCACGATCGAAGCGGCGAGCCCCGGGCGCCGCCGTACCCGCACGGGCCCCCGACTCCTCCCCGAGGGCCGCACCGGAACGGTCATGGAACGCAGCCTCCGCTACGTATGGCGCGACCCGAAAACCAAAGCGGCCTGGGTGACATCCCTGGCGATCGGACTGATCGTCCCCGTCTTCAACGCCCTCCAGGGCACCGGCACCGTCTACTTCGCGTGCTTCGCCTCGGGGATGCTCGGCATCCAGATGTACAACCAGTTCGGCCAGGACACCTCGGCGTTCTGGATGGTGGCGATGACGATCGCGTCACCGAAGGACGCCTACGTCGAACTACGCGCGCGTGCATACGCGCTGCTCCTGATAACTCTCCCCTACGCCACGCTCGTCACCGTCATCACCACAGCCATGCTGAACGCCTGGCCCGACTTCCCCGAAGTCCTCGGCCTCTCCTACGCCCTGCTCGGCGCGATGCTCGCCACCGGCGCGTGGACCTCGGCGCGCTTCCCGTACTCGATCCCGCAGGAGGGCTACAAGAACGTCGCGCCGGGCCAGGCGGGTCTGGCCTGGATCTCCATCTTCGGCGGCATGGTCGCGGCGGCCCTCCTCTGCACCCCGATCCTGGCCCTCACCATCACCCTGCACGCGACGGACTCGGCCTCCTGGACGTGGATCCTGCTCCCGATCGGAGCGGCGTACGGGGCGGGGGCGACGGTCCTGGGCCTGCGCCTGGCGGCCCCGCGCACGGCCGAGCGCCTGCCGGAGATCCTGCTGGCGGTGAGCAAGGGCTGAGGCCCTACGGGGCCCGCACAACGCAGACGACCCGCGAGCCTGGTTCCTCCCGCCCCTGAGGGCGGTCGGAAGCCGGCCGGACGTACCGGCGGCTCGCGGGTCGGGCGACTGCTTGGGATTGGGCCGGCTGCGCGCACATATCGCGCACTGGTCCGGCGCCGAATTCGAAATGCGACGTCGGGCCGCTAGCCCGCAGTCACCTCAACTGTCCGGCGTGCATACATGCTCCGAACCACCTCCTTCCGGTCGTGCTGTGCAGCCTACGAACCCGCACGGCAGGTCTCAACCGGTTTTACGCGACCTTGTTGGACGCGACCCTGAGGAGGCCCGGGATCACGCCCCCGCCACCCCGTCGATCGCCTCCCGGAGGAGGTCCGCGTGGCCGTTGTGGCGGGCGTATTCCTCGATGAGGTGGGTCAGGATCCAGCGGAGGGAGACCTTGGGGTCGCCGGTGAAGGCGGCTTCCTGGGGGGAGAGGGTGCCGGTGGTGTCGAGGGGGGCTGTCGCGGTGAGTTCGCGGGAGCGGGTGATTTCCGTGCGCCATTGGGCGAGGGCGTCCGGGAGGGTGCGGTCCTCGGTGAGGGTAAAGGCGTTCGGGCCTGCTGTTTCGTGGACCGGTGGAGTGGTGTGGGCTCCTGCGAAGACCCGCTGGAACCAGTTGCGTTCGACCTCTGCCAGGTGTTGGACCAGGCCGAGGAGCGTGAGGGAGGACGACGGGATCGCACGCGTGCGTGCCTGTTCGTCCGTCAGGCCGGCGCACTTGATGGCCAGCGTCTCGCGGTGGAAGTCCAGCCAGCCTTCCAGGGTGGCGCGTTCGTCGGAGGCCGGGGGCGGGACGGGGCGGCCGTCGGGCAATGTCGTCATGCGTTGCATGCTGGGTGTATGTGCTCTTCGGTTTCTCCGAACTTGCGTGAAGTCCGTGTGGGATGCGTCACGTTCGAGTTGAATGATCTGGAGCGATACGAGGAATTCGTCGCGCCGACACAGCCTGCAGGGGGTTCCAGGTGAGTGCTTCCCGGCGTAGTGGGACCACTGATGCGCTCGGGCCGGAAGAGCCGGAGCCGGACGGGTCCGATCTGCTGGCCGCGTTGTTGGACGGCATGGATGCCGCGTTGTGCGCCTTCGATGCCGATGGGGTCGTGACCCATTGGAACCGGGAGGCCGAGCGGGTGCTCGGCTGGTCGGCCGAGGAGGCCGTGGGGCGACACGGGTTCGCGGGGTGGGCCGTGCGGTCGGCGGACGCGGAGGAGGTGCAGGGGCGGCTGCTGGCCTCGATGCATGCTCCGGGACGGCAGGTGAACGAGTTCGCGCTGCTCACCAAGGATGGTGGGCGGGTGCTTGTGCGGACGCAGTCCGCGGCCGTACGCGGGGCCGATGGGAAGCCCGCGGGTGTGTACTGCGCGTTCAGTGAGGTGCACGCGCAGATCGATCTGGAGCGGTCCATCGCGCTGAGCGAGGCGCTGTTCGAGGACGCCGCGTGGGGTGTCGTGCTGGTCGACGCGGATCTGCGGCCCGCCGTGGTGAACGGGCATGCCGCGCGCGCCATGGGGACCGGGCGTACCGCCGCGCTGGGGCGGCCGCTCGGCGATCTGATCGGGCAGGGCGTCGAGGAGCTGGAGGGCGCCCTCGCGCATGTGCTCGCGGAGGGCCCGCCGCTGTCTCCGACGGAGGTGTGGGTGACGCTGCGGCGGCCCGGCGAGGGCGGTGGGCGTACGGAGCGTCGGTGCTGGCGCAGCGGTTTCGTACGGCTGGCGTCGCCGCTCGCGGAGGAGCCGGTGCCGCTGGGGGTCGGGTGGCTGTTCCAGGACGTGACGGAGGCCAAGCAGAACGAGCAGGAGGCGGCGCAGCTCCGCTTCCGGTCGCAGCAGTTGCACCGCGCGGCGCGGGCCGCCGCCGAGTGCGAGAACCCGGCCGAGGCGGCGACGGTGCATCTGGATTTCGCGCTCGCCGGGTTCGCGGATCACGCGGTGATCGACCTGGTGGCGAGCGAGGAGCCGGTGCGTCTCGTGCGGGCCGCGGCCACGCCTTCGGGGGCGCCGGGGCCGAGTCTGCTCGTGTCGCGGGGCGCACTGCCGGTGCGGTACGCGGCGGGGCATCCGGCGTTGCAGTGCGTGGAGCGGGCGGGGTCGGTGCGGGCCGCCGCGGAGGGGGGCACGGTGCGCGCGGACTGGGCCCTGGACCGGCAGTGGCCGGAGGACACGGTGTACGCGCTGTGCGTGGTACTGCGCAGCCGGGGCCGGACGGTGGGCGTGGTGACGTTTCTGCGGGGCGCCAGCCGGGTCGGGTTCGAGCGCGGTGACGCCGTGTACGCGGAGAGCGTGGCGGTGCGGATCGCCGGCGCGGTGGACCTGGCGTGGGCGCTGGCGGCTGACGACCGGTGACGGCCTGGCCGGTTCAGCGGCGGTAGTAGATCCGGTCGCCGTACTCTGCGAACACCTGCGCGTTCCACTCCAGGCCGCCGTCGACGTTGCCCGAGCGGAGAAGTGGGGGCTGGAGGCCGCGGTCGGCGAGCGTCGCGGCGCAGGTCGCGAGGGTTGCCTGCATGAGGGCGCTGGCGGTGACCGTGGAGGCGGGTGCGAAGGGGGCGTCGACGCCTTCGTGGGTGAGCTCCGCGTCGCCGATCGCGATCTTGGAGTCGAGGACGACGTCGCAGTGGTCGCGCAGGTAGCTGCCGGAGGCGTGGCGGGAGGTGGGGGCGTCGGGCCCGGTCGCGTACGACAGGGAGGTGACGCCGATGACCTTGATGCCTGCGGCGCGGGCGCTGAGGGCCATCTCCACGGGGAGCGCGTTGCGCCCGGACAGGGAGATGATGATCAGCGCGTCGCCCGCGCGCGCGGGGCTGGCCTCCAGGACGGCCGCCGCGAGCCCGTCGACCCGTTCGAGGGCGGAGCCGAGCGTCGCGGGCATGACGTCGATGCCGACGGTGCCGGGTACCGACAGCAGGTTCATCAGGGCGAGGCCGCCCGCCCGGTAGACGACGTCCTGGGCGGCGAGCCCGGAGTGGCCCGCGCCGAAGGCGAAGAGGCGGCCGCCGTCGGCGACGGTGTCGGCGAGGAGGGTGCCGGCGGCCGCGATGTTGTCGGCCTCCTCGTCACGGATCCTCGTGAGGAGCCCGATGGAGGCGTCGAGGTACTGCGCGGCCGGCCTGCTCTCGCTCATCGGCGTGCCCCTTTTTCCTGGTGAGAAGGGTCGGGTCTCGGTGGTACGTGGCGTGTTCGCGGATCACGGTGCGGTCTGGACCAGTGCTCTGTCAATACGCTTCCCGGCCCCGCCTGGCGCGGTGTTTACCTGGCGCGTCACGGTTGTCAGCGGTATGCGTCAGAATTGAGGTCTGGGTTCCAGGGCCAGCGCACATGCTGCGCGGTCAGCCAGCGGAGCTGTCGCGAAGCGAGAGAGCTACACGAGGGGCACGTATGTCCGGACTGATCGACACCACGGAGATGTACCTCCGCACCATCCTCGAGCTGGAGGAGGAAGGTGTGGTCCCCATGCGCGCCCGGATCGCCGAGCGGCTGGACCAGAGCGGACCGACGGTCAGCCAGACCGTGGCCCGCATGGAGCGGGACGGCCTGGTCGCTGTGGCGGCCGACCGGCATTTGGAGCTGACCGAGGAGGGCAGGCGGCTCGCGACGCGCGTGATGCGCAAGCACCGGCTCGCGGAGTGTCTGCTCGTCGACGTGATCGGCCTGGAGTGGGAGCAGGTGCACGCGGAGGCCTGTCGCTGGGAGCACGTGATGAGCGAGGCGGTGGAGCGCCGCGTCCTCGAGCTGCTCCGGCACCCGACGGAGTCGCCGTACGGGAACCCGATCCCGGGCCTGGAGGAGCTGGGCGAGAAGGACGGGGCGAACCCGTTCCTGGACGAGGGCATGGTCTCGCTGTCCGACCTCGACCCGGGTGCCGACGGCAAGACGGTCGTGGTGCGCCGCATCGGCGAGCCGATCCAGACGGACGCGCAGCTGATGTACACGCTGCGCCGGGCGGGCGTGCAGCCCGGTTCGGTGGTCAGCGTGACGCAGTCGCCGGGCGGGGTACTCGTCGGCAGCAGCGGTGAGGCGGCGGAGCTGGAGGCGGAGATCGCCTCGCACGTCTTCGTGGCGAAGCGCTGAGCCGAGCGGCCGCTTGTGGGCCGGGCGTCAACTTCCGTGTCGTGCGGTTAAGTTGACTTGTATCCGCACATGCTGCACTTCCGCGCAGAAAACAAGATTCACTGTGCGGAACGGCAGCGATCGGACGCTCGGCGTGCAAGGCTGTCGCGTGAGGCATATGACCAGAGGGGGCCGCATGGATCGGCCGATCGGGGCGCGACGGGCCTGGGGGGCGCCGGGTGCGCTGGAAGCGGCGTGGAGCGCCGCACCACATGACGCCGCACCACATACAGAGGGCCCCGGCGCCTTGCGGCGCCGGGGCCTGTCCTCCCCTGTTCCGACCCGGAGCCCCGAGCTCCCAGGGTCGATCCCCTCGGACCGATTTCCCCGAACGGTCCGCCTCCCGCTGAAGAGATCCCCTCGACAGCGCCGGTCATTCCTTGAGTTCCGTCACTCAAATGAGGGGTGTTGTCCGAGAGCGCCGCGTTTTCGAAAACGGGTTCGATAACGTGCGCGGGTACGCGACTGCAGGCGCGACCACGAGGGGGTGCCAGGGCCTATGGCACGACGCATCGACGTGACCGGAGCAGGCGGGGTCCACCTGGCTGCCTGGGAGTTCGCCGACCCGCCCAAGACGGGCGAGGCCGGCCACAATCCCGGAGTGCTGCTGCTGCACGGGCTCATGGGGCGGGCGTCCCACTGGGCGGGAACGACGCGCTGGCTGGCCGAGCGGCATCGCGCGGTCGCCCTCGACCAGCGCGGGCACGGGCAGAGCGACAAGCCGCCGGAGGGACCGTTCGACCGGGAGGCGTACGTCCTGGACGCGGAGGCGGCGCTGGTCCAGCTGGGCCTTGAGCCGGCCGTTCTCATCGGGCACTCCATGGGAGCGCTCACGGCGTGGCAGCTCGCCGCCCGCCGGCCCGATCTCGTCCGCGGCCTGGTCATCTGCGACATGCGGGCCTCCGCGCTCGGGGCGGCCTCCCAGCGGGAGTGGGAGGACTGGTTCAAGGCGTGGCCGCTGCCGTTCGCGACGCTCGCGGATGTACGGAAGTGGTTCGGGGAGGACGACCCCTGGGTCGAGCGGCCCAATCCCGCGCGCGGGGAGTTCTACGCCGAGGTGATGACGGAGACGGTGGACGGCTGGCGGCCGGTGTTCTCGCGGCGCCAGATGCTTCAGGCGCGCTCCACGTGGGTCTTCGACGCGCACTGGGAGGAACTGGCGGCGGTCCAGTGCCCGACGCTTGTACTGCGTGGGCTTGACGGGGAGTTGGGGCGGGCGGAGGCGCAGGAGATGGTGCGGGTTCTTCCCAGGGGGGTGTATGCGGAGGTGGCGGATGCGGGGCATCTGGTGCACTACGACCAGCCCGAGGCGTGGCGCTCCGCGGTCGAGCCGTTCCTGGACGGGGTCCTGGCGGAGCTTTGAGCAGTTCGATCCCTTGCGGCGATTGACCACTTCAAGCCCCTGCGGCGATTGAGCAGCGGGGTCCGGGGCGGAACCCCGGGAGCGCAACGCCGGCCGGGGCCCAGGACACGGAGCTCCGGGCCGGACCCCGCGCCGCAAACGCCGGCGGGGCTGGATTTGCTCGAGCGCCGGCGGGGCTGGAAATGTACCGCCGCAGGGCTTGGGTCGGGTCAGCAACTTGGGTGGGGTCAGCGACTTGAGGGGGCTACGGGCTCAGGCGTTGGACCTGCCACTCGTCCGGTACTGGGCCCCGCGCGTAGCGGAGCCGGTCGTGGAGGCGGTTTTCGCGGCCCTGCCAGAACTCGACGGACCCCGGGGTGACCCGGTAGCCGCCCCAGTGCGGCGGAACGGGCACCGCGGAACCCGCCGGATGGCGCCCCGCCAGCTCCGCGTAGCGCACGTCGAGGTCCTCCCGCGAGGCGACCACGGAGGACTGCGCGCTGGCCCACGCGCCCAGCTGGGACCCGTGCGGGCGCGTGCGGAAGTACGCCTCCGTCTCGGCCCGCGACGTACGCTCCGCCGTCCCGGTCACCAGCACCTGGCGCCCCATCGGGTGCCAGGGAAAGAGCAGCGCGACGTGCGGGTTCGCGGAGAGGTCCCGCGCCTTGCGGGAGCCGTAGTTGGTGTAGAAGACGAAGCCCGCGTCGTCGTACGACTTGAGCAGCACTGTGCGGGAGCTGGGCCGGCCCTCGGCGTCGGCGGTCGAGACGACCATCGCGTTGGGCTCGGACAGCGGGGAGCCCGGCGCCGCCGCCTGTTTGAACCAGCGCGTGAACTGTTCCATCGGGTGCGGGGCGAGGTCCCCCTCCAGCAGGCCGCCGTTCTTGGCGCGGTACTGCTCGCGCATGTCGGCGAGGTCGAGTTCGGGATCGTCGTGGGCGCTCACGGCGTCATCCTGCCGGACGGACGGGCACGGTCGCACCCAGGCCGCAGGGTGAAACATGGCACTGAGTGCCGCGAACTCTCGCCAACTGTGGCACTGAGGGTTATCTTCCTGGAACCGAAACGGTTCAGCCGCCCGCCGTACGGGGCATTACGGGTGTACCCCCGTCCAGAGTCCAGTCCAGACCAGACCACGGGTGTTCCAGCACCCGGACACACCCCCACGCATCCAGAGGAGCCGCCCGATGTCCGACCTGACCCCCGGCTTTGTTCCAGGCCTCGAAGGTGTCGTCGCGTTCGAGACCGAGATCGCCGAACCGGACAAGGAAGGCGGCGCCCTGCGCTATCGCGGCGTCGACATCGAGGATCTGGTCGGCCACGTGTCGTTCGGGAATGTCTGGGGGCTGCTGGTCGACGGCGCCTTCAACCCGGGCCTGCCGCCGGCCGAGCCGTTCCCGATCCCGGTCCACTCCGGTGACATCCGCGTCGACGTCCAGTCCGCGCTCGCCATGCTGGCCCCCGTGTGGGGCCTGAAGCCGCTGCTCGACATCGATGAGCGCACGGCCCGCGATGACCTCGCGCGCGCCGCCGTCATGGCTCTGTCGTACGTCGCGCAGTCCGCGCGCGGGCAGGGCCTGCCGATGGTGCCGCAGCGGGAGATCGACAAGGCGGACACCGTCGTCGAGCGGTTCATGAAGCGCTGGCGCGGGGATCCGGACCCGAAGCATGTCGCGGCCGTCGACGCGTACTGGACGTCGGCTGCCGAGCACGGCATGAACGCCTCTACGTTCACGGCCCGCGTCATCGCGTCCACCGGGGCGGATGTGGCGGCGGCGCTGTCGGGAGCAGTGGGGGCCATGTCCGGGCCGCTGCACGGCGGGGCGCCGTCCCGGGTCCTCGGCATGATCGAGGAGATCGAGCGGACCGGGGACGCGGACGCGTACGTGCGCCGGGCGCTCGACAAGGGTGAGCGGCTGATGGGCTTCGGGCACCGGGTGTACCGGGCCGAGGACCCGCGGGCGCGAGTACTTCGGCGTACGGCGCGGGAGTTGGGGGCGCCGAGGTTCGAGGTGGCGGAGGCGTTGGAGAAGGCGGCGCTGGCGGAGTTGCATGCGCGGCGGCCCGATCGGGTGCTGGCCACGAATGTGGAGTTCTGGGCGGCGATCGTGCTCGACTTTGCGGAGGTGCCGGCGCACATGTTCACGTCGATGTTCACGTGTGCGAGGACCGCGGGTTGGAGCGCGCACGTCCTTGAGCAGAAGCGCACGGGGCGCCTGGTCCGCCCCTCGGCCCGCTACGTCGGCCCGGAGTCACGCCCTCCGGCCGGCATCGAGGGCTACGGGGACATCGCCCGATAGCCGAACCGTGGCCGGGGCCCATCGCCTTGGTTCCGCAGCACCGTGGTGGCGGCCTCGGGGCTCCGCCCCGGACCCCGCGCCGCAAACGCCGGCGGGGCTGAAAGATCGGGGCTCCGCCCCGGACCCCGCTGCTCCATCGCCGCAGGGACTTAAATAACCGCCCCCCCGCTGGACTCGGATGCTCCAGCCCCCGCCGGGCTCAGATGATCCAATCGCGGCCGGGGCTTGATCTATCAAGCCTCGCCGGCGTTTGAGGCGATCCTTCCAGCCCCGCCGGCGTTTGAGGCGCGGGGGCCGGGGCGGAGCCCCGTGGCCGTAACCACGGGGCCGCGGGATCATCCCAGTACCCGGTCGACCAGCACCCCCCACTCGCCCACCACCCGCTCGCGCCGCCCCCCGTCATCCGTGAGGAGGTTCGCCAGGCCGAGGCCGCGGGCCATGTCCAGGAGGCCCTGCACAACCTCCCGCACACCCGGGACGGACTCGTCCGCGCCCAAGAGCTCCACTGCGATCCGGTGGGTCTCGCGCCCGACCCGTGCCTCCAACTCGGTCACCCGCCCCCCGAGTTGCGGCTCGTTCGACGCGGCCACCCACAAGTGCAGCGCCGCCCGGAACAACGGCCCCGTATACAGGTCGACGAGGGCCGCGACCGCCTCCACCCGCCCCTGCGGACGCAGCCCGCGCAGAGCGGTGGAGCGCTCCTCGGCGACGTACTCGACGGCCGCCGTGAACAGGTCCTCGCGGGTCGGAAAGTGGTGCTGGGCGGCGCCGCGCGAGACGCCCGCGTGCTCGGCGACGACGGAGACCGTGGAGCCGGCCCAGCCGTGCGCGGCGAGGCAGGCGACCGCGGACTCCAGGAGCCGTTGCCGCGTCACCCGCGAGCGGTCCTGTTTCGGCAGCGTCACAACACCCATGCGGCATCCCGTCGTTCGAGAAAGGCGGTCATGCCCTCGCGGGCCTGCGCGGAGCCGAACAGCCGCGCGGACAGCGCCGTCAGGGATTCCGCGTCCCGGTCGAAGGCCTCCAGGACCTTAACCGTGAGCAGCCTCTTCGTCTCGGCCAGGGCCTCGGGGGACGCCTTCCGCAAGCCTCCGAGCACCGGCCCGAGCGCCTCGTCCACGTCCTCCCCCGCCACCGTGACGAGCCCGATCCGCGCCGCCTCCGCCGCGTCGAAGCGCTCGCCCGTCAGGTAGTAGCGGGCCACCGCGCGCGGATCGAGGCGCGGCAGCAGCGGCATGGAGATCACGGCGGGCGCGACCCCGATGCGTACCTCGGTGAAGGCGAAGGACGAAGCCGAGGAGGCCGCCGCCATGTCGCAGGCGCCCAACAGGCCGAGGCCGCCCGCCCGTACGTGTCCGTCGACCCGTGCCAGTACCGGCTTGCTCACCTCCACGATCTGCCGCAGCAGGCCCACAAGCGCGGCCGGGTCCGGAGGATCCCGAAGGTCGGCGCCCGCGCAGAAAGTGCCGCCGGTGTGGGTGAGGACGACGGCGCGTACATCGCGGTCCTTGTCCGCGTCCCGCAGCCGGTCCCCCAACTCGCCGACGAGCGCCGACGAGAGGGCATTGCGGTTGGCGGGCGAATCGAGGGCCAGGGTGGTGACGCCCCGCTCGTGGGCGTGCGCCACCAGACTCCCGGACACGTTCCCATCGTTCCCAACCACCATCAACGCTCCCTCAGTTCACGACGCAATATCTTCCCGGAGGCCGCCCGCGGCACCCCGTCGATGAACGCGACGCGGCGGATCTTCTTGTACGGGGCGACGCGTTCGGCGACGTACGCCTTCACGTCGTCCGCGCCGAGCGCGGGATCCGTGCGCACGACGAACGCCTTCGGCACCTCGTTGCCGTCCTCGTTGAGGACGCCGATGACCGCCGCGTCGGCGATGTCCTCGTGGGTGAGGAGCACCGCCTCCAGGTCCGCGGGGGCGACCTGGAAGCCCTTGTACTTGATGAGTTCCTTGACCCGGTCGACCACGAACAACCAGCCGTCCGCGTCGACGCGCCCCACGTCCCCGGTGCGCAGCCAGCCGTCGCAGTCGATCATGTCGGCGGTGGCGTCGGGGCGGCCGAGGTAGCCCTTCATGACCTGCGGCCCGCGGATCAGGACCTCGCCGGGTTCGCCGGGCGCCGCGTCCTTCGCCTGGTCGTCGAGGGACACGATCCGCATCTCGGTCGAGGCGATGAGCTTGCCGACGGCGCCCGACGGCGGGGTCTTCGCGTCGTACGGGACGACGTGCGTGCCGGGCGAGAGTTCCGTCATGCCGTACGCCTGGCCGACGGGTGGCAGGCCGAGGCGGCGCGCGCAGGCGCGGGCGAGTTCGCCGTCGAGGGGTGCGGCGGCGCTGATGACGTGGCGCAGGGACGACAGGTCGTAGCCCTCCACGGCCGGGTGTTTGGCGAGGGCGAGGACGATCGGCGGGGCGACGTACAGGTGGGTGATGCGGTGCTTCTCGATCGCCGCGAGGAACGTGTCGAGGTCGAAGCGGGGCAGGACGACGACGGTGGAGCCCTGCCGGAGCGGGCCGTTCATGAGCGCCGTGAGGCCGTAGATGTGGAAGAAGGGCAGGACGGCGAGGATGCGGTCGCCCGGGCCCGTGGGGAGGAGGGGGTCGAGCTGGGCGAGGTTCGTGGCGATGTTGCGGTGGGTGAGCATGACGCCCTTGGGCGTGCCGGTGGTGCCGGAGGAGTACGGGAGGGCGGCCACGTCATCGGCCGGGTCGATGTCGACGTGCGGCTCGGGTGCCTCGGTGCCGAGCATGTCCAGCAGCGAGCGGTGGCCGGAGTCCCCCGACGGGTCGCAGACGAATATCTCCCGTACCCCGCCTGCCAGTTCGGCCGCGGCGCGGGCCGCGTCGACGAGCGGGGTGAGGGTGACGATCCAGACGGCACCCGCGTCGCGCAGTTGCGTGGCGAACTCCTGCGGCGTCGACAGCGGGTGCACGGTGGTCACGGAGGCGCCCGCGCGCGTGGCGCCGTAGAACGCCACCGGGTAGGCAATCGTGTTGGGGCTGTGCAGCGCCACCACGTCGCCCTTGCGTACGCCCGCGTCGACGAGCCCGGCCGCCACCTTCCGGTGGAACATGTCGAGCGCGGCGTACGAGAGGGTGGTGCCGGCCACGCCGTCGACGAGGGCGAGGGCGTCGCCGCGGGCGGCCGCGCCCCCGAGCACGGCGTCGTGGATGGGCTCGTCGACGACCGCGACGTCCGCGTACTCACTCACGTACACCATGGCGAACTCCTCGCTGGATACGGGCAGTTGAGGTCAGTACGATTTGGGCAGGCCCAAGCTCTGGTGGGACACGTAGTTGAGGATCATTTCCCGGCTGACCGGGGCGATGCGCGCCACCCGTGAGCCGGTGATGAGGGAGGCGAGGCCGAACTCGCGGGTCAGGCCGTTGCCGCCGAGCGTGTGCACGGCCTGGTCGACGGCGCGCACACAGGCCTCCGCGGCTGCGTACTTGGCCATGTTGGCGGCCTCGCCGGCGCCGATGTCGTCGCCCGCGTCGTAGAGCCGGGCCGCCTTCTGCATCATCAGGCGGGCCAGCTCCAGCTCGATGTGGATCTGCGCGAGCGGGTGGGCGACGGCCTGGTGGGAGCCGATGGGGGCCTGCCAGACGGTGCGGTCCTTGGCGTAGTCGACGGCCCGCTTCAGCGCGTACCTGCCCATGCCGATGGCGAAGGCGGCGGTCATGACGCGCTCCGGGTTGAGCCCGGCGAAGAGCTGGAGCAGTCCTGCGTCCTCGTCACCCACGAGAGCGTCCGCGGGAAGCCGCACCTCGTCAAGGGTCAGCTCGAACTGCTTCTCCGGAGCCTGGAGTTCCATGTCGATCTGCTTGCGGCCGAAGCCCTCCGTGTCCCGGGGGACGATGAACAGGCAGGGCTTGAGCTTGCCGGTGCGGGAGTCGGAGGTACGGCCGACGATCAGTGTCGCGTCCGCGATGTCGACCCCCGATATGAACACCTTGCGCCCGTTCAGCACCCACGAGCCGTCGTCGTCGCGGCGGGCCGTGGTCGTGATCCGGTGGGAGTTCGATCCGGCGTCCGGCTCGGTGATGCCGAAGGCCATGGTGCGGCTGCCGTCGGCGAGGCCGGGGAGCCAGGCGCGCTTCTGCTCCTCGGTTCCGAAGCGGGAGATGACCGTGCCGCAGATCGCGGGCGAGACGACCATCATCAGCAGCGGTGACCCGGCGGCCCCCAACTCCTCAAGGACGATGGAGAGTTCGGCTATTCCGCCACCCCCTCCGCCGTACGCCTCGGGCAGGTTGACGCCGAGGTAGCCGACCTTCGCCGCCTCCGCCCACAGCTCCTCGGGGTGGCCGCCCGCGGCGGTGATCCGGGTCATGTAGTCGCGGCCGAACCGCTTGCCGAGTGCGGCGACGGCGGCGCGCAGGGCCCGGTGCTCTTCGGTTTCGAGGACGGGAGCGGCGGGGGCGGCCGGAGTGGCGGGAGCGGTAGGACCGGCGGGTGCGTTCACGACTGTTCCTCCTGGACTACGGCGAGCAGCACGCCCACCTCGACCTGGCGGCCGACGGCGGCGTGCAGGGCGGTGAGCGTTCCGGAGGCGGGGGCGAGGATGCGGTGCTCCATCTTCATCGCCTCCAGCCAGATCAGGGGCTGCCCGGCGGTGACGGCGGCGCCCTCGGTCAGCCCTTCGGCGACGCGCACGACGGTGCCGGGCATGGGCGCGAGCAGGGAGCCGGGGGCGCGCTGCTCGCTGGGGTCGGTGAAGCGGGGCAGGGCGGTGAGTGCGGCGCCGTTGACGTGGACGCGGTCTCCGTAGGTGGCGACGGCGTACTTCCGCCGTACGCCTGCGACTTCGAGGACGACGCGGTCGGGTGCGGCGTGCACCACCCGCACCCCGTCGGCTTCGAGCCCGTCGCGGGTGTGCCGGTAGCGGACCTCGTGCTCGGTGCCGTCCGGTTCGGTGCGGTAGCGCTTGAGCTGGGGCCCCGAGGGGACGTTGCGGAAGCCGCCGAAGCGGTGGCTGCGGGTGGTGGCCAGGGCGGCGGCGAGCGGCGCGTACGGGTCGTCGGCGGGCGCGGTCAGCTCGGCGAGGTGCCGCTCGTAGAACCCGGTGTCCATGCGGGCGTCGGTGAACTCGGGGTGCCGCAGAGAGCGTACGAGCAGGTCCCGGTTGGTGACGGGGCCGTGCACCTCGGCGCGTTCCAGGGCTCCGGCGAGGGCGCGGACGGCGGCGGAGCGGGTCGGGGCGTGGGCGACGACCTTGGCGAGCATGGCGTCGTAGTGCACGCCGATGGCGTCGCCGTCGGTGTAGCCGGTGTCGAGGCGACAGTGCACATCAGCCGCTCCGCGGCGGGTTCCGGGGACGGCGAGACGGTGCAGCGTGCCGGTCTGCGGGGCGAAGGAGGCGGCGGGGTCCTCGGCGTAGAGGCGGGCCTCGACGGCGTGGCCGCGCGGGTCCGGGGGTTCGGGGTCGAGGGGTTCGCCCTCCGCGAGTCGTATCTGATACGCGACGAGGTCGATGCCGAACACGGCCTCGGTGACCGGGTGTTCCACCTGGAGACGGGTGTTCATCTCCAGGAAGTGGGAACGCCCGTCGGCGACGAGGAACTCGACGGTGCCGGCGCCGACGTACCCGGTGGCCCGGCACGCCCGCTCCGCCATCTCATATATGACATCTGATACGCCACGTATCAGATCCGGCGCGGGCGCCTCCTCGATGACCTTCTGGTGGCGTCGCTGGAGCGAGCAGTCCCGCGTACCGAGCGTCCACACGGTGCCGTGCGCGTCGGCCAGCACCTGCACCTCGACGTGCCGCCCGCCCTCCAGGTAGGGCTCGACGAACACCTCGCCGTCACCGAAGGCGGACAGCGCCTCGGCCCCGGCGGCCACCAACTCACCCTCCAGTTCACCCAGTTCCCGTACGACGCGCATGCCGCGCCCGCCGCCACCGGCGGAGGCCTTCACGAGCACGGGAAGGTCGTCGATACCCACATCTTCCAGCGGGGCGACGCCCATCAGCTCCTTGGCGCGCGTCTTCGACGCCATCGCCTCGATCGCTTCGGGCGGCGGCCCGATCCAGGTGAGCCCGGCGTCGGCGACGGCGCGAGCAAATTCGGCGTTCTCGGAGAGGAAGCCGTACCCGGGGTGCACGGCGTCGGCGCCCGCGTCGAGCGCGGCCTTCACGACGAGGTCGGCGCGGAGGTAGGTCTCGGCGGGGGTGGCGCCCGGGAGCCGTACGGCGAGGTCCGCCTCCCGTACGTGCAGGGCGTCGGCGTCCGGGTCCGAGTGCAGGGCGACGGTACGTATGCCCAGTTCACGGCAGGTACGGAAGATGCGGCAGGCGATCTCGCCGCGGTTGGCCACAAGGAGAGAGGTGATCATCGGGGTCACATCCTGAAGACGCCGAAGCCGCCGCGGGCGCCCTCGTACGGTGCGGTGTGGATCGCGGACAGGCAGATGCCGAGGACGGTCCGGGTGTCGCGGGGGTCGATGACCCCGTCGTCGTAGAGCCGCCCGGACAGGAACATCGGCAACGACTCGGCCTCGATCTGCTGCTCGACCATGGCGCGCAGCCCGGCGTCGGCCTCCTCGTCGTACGGCTGCCCCTTCGCGGCGGCGGACTGCCGCGCCACGATCGACAGCACGCCCGCGAGCTGCTGCGGCCCCATGACGGCGGACTTCGCGCTCGGCCAGGCGAAGAGGAAACGGGGGTCGTAGGCGCGCCCGCACATGCCGTAGTGCCCGGCGCCGTAGGAGGCGCCCATGAGGACGGAGAGGTGCGGGACGCGGGAGTTGGAGACCGCGTTGATCATCATCGCGCCGTGTTTGATGATGCCGCCCTGCTCGTACTCCTTGCCGACCATGTAGCCGGTGGTGTTGTGCAGGAAGAGCAGCGGGATGTCGCGCTGGTTGGCCAACTGAATGAACTGGGCGGCCTTTTGGGACTCCTCGCTGAACAAGACACCCTGGGCGTTGGCGAGGATACCGACGGGATAGCCGTGCAGGGCAGCCCAACCGGTGACGAGGGACGCCCCGTACAGCGGCTTGAATTCATCGAAATCGGAGCCGTCGACGATCCGGGCGATGACCTCGCGGGGGTCGAAGGGCTCCTTCAGGTCCTCGGGGACGATGCCGAGGAGTTCTTCCGGGTCGTACTTGGGGGGTTCGGCGAGGGGTGGATTCGCGTACGCCTTGCGGTGGTTGAGGCGGGCGACGACGCGGCGGGCCTGGCGGATCGCGTCCTGCTCGTCGTGGGCGAAGTAGTCGGCGAGGCCGGAGGTGCGGGCGTGCATCTCGGCGCCGCCCAGCGACTCGTCGTCGCTCTCCTCGCCGGTCGCCATCTTGACCAGCGGCGGTCCGCCGAGGAAGACCTTCGCCTTCTCCTTCACCATGATCACGTGGTCGGACATGCCGGGGATGTACGCGCCTCCGGCGGTGGAGTTGCCGAAGACGACGGCGACGGTGGGGATCCCGGCGGCCGAGAGCCGCGTGATGTCGCGGAAGATCCCGCCGCCGGGGATGAAGATCTCCTTCTGGGAGGGGAGATCGGCGCCGCCGGACTCGACGAGCGAGATCGCGGGGAGCCGGTTGGCGTGGGCGATCTCGTTGGCCCGCAGCGCCTTCTTCAGGGACCACGGGTTGCTGGCGCCACCGCGCACGGTCGGGTCGTTGGCGGTGATCAGGCACTCGACGCCCTCGACGACGCCGATGCCCGTGACGAGCGAGCCGCCGACGGCGTACTCGCTGCCCCACGCGGCGAGCGGGGACAGCTCCAGGAACGGGCTGTCGGGGTCGAGCAGCAGCTCGATGCGTTCGCGGGCGAGCAACTTGCCGCGCTTACGGTGCCGTTCGACGTACTTCTCGCCGCCGCCCGCGACGGCCTTCGCGTGCTCGGTGTCGAGGGCGGTGAGCTTGGCGAGGTGGGCGGTTCGCCGGGCGGCGTGCTCGTCGGAACGGGGGTCCAGGGCGCTGGACAGGGCGGTCACAGGAGGGCCTCCGGGATGTCGAGGTGGCGGGAGCGGAGCCATTCGGCGAGGGCCTTCGCCTGTGGGTCGAACCGGTGTTGGGCGGCGACGCCTTCGCCGAGGAGTCCCTTGACGGTGAAGTTGAGCGCGCGGAGGTTGGGGAGCGGGTGGCGGGTTACGGCCTCGGGGCTCCGCCCCGGACCCCGCTGCTCAATCGCCGCAGGGGCTTGATTTGGCCCCACT
>NZ_JBEOVM010000095.1:0-25403 GCF_040295505.1 Streptomyces sp. NPDC002790
ATTTTCCCCCAAAGGGGGGGGGGGTTTTTTTTTCACCCCCCCCCGGGCTATTGAGGCGGCCCGTCCGGCAGGACTTCCGGGAAGGGGTGGGGTGGGGGAAGAGGAATGGGTCAGGTGAGGGCCGGCGCGTCGAGCGTCAAGGTTCCGGACGCCGCGTCCAGTTCACCCGCCACACCCAGCGGAACCGTCAGAGCCCCCTCGCCGTGGCCGAAGCCGAAGTCCTCCACCACCGGGACGCCGAGCCCGCCAAGCCGGTCCATCAGCAGCGCGCGCAGCGGCTCGCAGTCGGTCCAGGAGCCGAGGAGGATCCCGGAGACGCCGTCGAGCAGGCCCCCGCGCAGGAGTTGCGTCAGGTAGCGGTCGACCCGGTACGCCTCCTCCCCCACGTCCTCCAGGCACAGCAGCCCACCCCTCCCCGACGACCTCGCCCCCGCCGCGCCGAGATCCGCCGCGAGCAGCGACAGGCAGCCACCGAACGTGACGCCGCGCGCCGTGCCGGGCACCAGGACCCCGCCACCACCCTCGACCGCCGAGATCACCCGCACCGTCTCCGGCTCGAACAGCGTCGCCCGCAGATGCTCCTGCGCCCGCGGGTTCTTGAGGAAGTCGGCCGCGGCGACCATCGGCCCGTGCAACGTACTCACGCCGAGCCGCACCGCGAACGCCTCGTGCAGCGCGGTGATGTCGCTGTAGCCGACGAACGCCTTCGGCCTGGCCGCGCGCATCGCGTCCCAGTCGAGGAGGTCGACCATGCGCTGCGCACCGTAGCCGCCTCGGGCGCACAGGACGGCGTCCACCTCCGGGTCGCACCAGGCCCGCTGGAGGTCGGCGGCGCGGTCGGCGTCCGCGCCCGCCAGGTAGTCGAACTCACCGTGGACGGACAGGACATGGGGCTCCACGATCGGGTCGAGGTCCCAGCCGCGCAGGATGTCGAGGCCGGCCTGGAGCCTGTCCTCGGGGACGGGGCCGCTGGGCGCGACAACGGCGACCCGCGCGCCCGGTGCCAGCCGCTTCGGGCGGCGCAGTGGCCTCACTTGGTCAGCTCAAGGATGGGGACGCCGCTGGGCTGGAGCCCGAACACCTGGGCGTACAGGGAGAGTTCGGCCTCCAGGGCGCGGATCATCGTGTCCGCCCGGCGGAATCCGTGACCCTCTCCCTCGAAGGCGATGTATGCATGCGGGACGCGTCGGCCCTCGCTCTCGACGCGCTCCAGGAACCGCTCGCACTGGACGGGCGGGCAGATCACGTCGTCGAGGCCCTGGAGGAGCAGGAACGGCGCCGAGAGGCGGTCGGCGTGCTCGGCCGGCGAGCGCTCCGCGTAGCGCGCGGGCACCTCGGCGAGCGGGCCGACGAGCGATTCCAGGTACCGGGACTCGAAGTCGTGGGTCTCCCCCTCGGCCCAGCCGGTGAGGTCGAGGATGGGGTAGATGATGGTGCCGCAGGCGTAGACGTCCGTGCTGGTCAGGGATGCCGCGCTGGTCCAGCCTCCGGCGCTGCCGCCGCGGATGGCGAGCCGCCCGCGGTCGGCGGTGCCCTCCTCGGCGAGGGCGAGCGCGACGGCCGCGCAGTCCTCGACGTCGACGACGCCCCACTGCTCGCGCAGCCGGTTCCGGTACTCACGCCCGTACCCGGTCGAGCCGCCGTAGTTGACCTCGGCGACGCCGATGCCGCGCGAGGTGAAGTAGGCGATCTCCAGGTCGAGTACGAGGGGCGCGTGGCTGGTGGGTCCGCCGTGCGCCCATACGACGTACGGCGGGAGCTCGCCGTCGGTGGCCACGTGGGTGGGGCTGTGCGGCGGGTAGATGTGGGCGTGGATGTCCCGTCCGTCGGGGCCGGCGAACGTGCGGATCTGGGGTTCCGGGTAGTACGCGGGGTCGACCGGGTCGTCGTGCGCGGCGCCGATCACGCGCGTGTGCCCGGTGCCGGTGTCCAGCTCGACGACCTCGGGCGCGGTGCGCGGGCTCGCGGCGACGCCGACGACGCGGCTGCCGTGCACCGCGAGCGTGGCCGACCACGCCGTCCAGGGCCCCGCCGTGTCCACGACCTCGCCGGTCTCGGGGTCGAGGATGCCGAGGGCGGTGGCTCCGACGCCGTGCACGACGGCGATCAGGCCGGCCTCCAGCGGCTTGAACCAGCTCAGACCGACCTTCCACATCGGCCCGCCGAACTCCTCGTCGCGGGCGCACAGCGGCCGGGCGGCGGCGAGCGTCGGGCGCGCGAGGGCGCCCTGCGGGGTCGTGGGCACGGACAGGGTGGCGGCCCCGCGGACGTCGGCGCCTCGGGACGGCTGCCCTCCCCCGGACGGGACTTCCCACCCACCGCGCACATCGAGCCGGTACAGGTTCCACCAGCCGCTACGGTCGGCGGCGAACAGCAGTCCGCCGTCGGGCGCCCACTCGACCTGGCAGACGGACTCCTCGTCGCCGCCCGCCACGGTCTGCGCCGGGCCGAAGGTGCCGTCGTCCGCGACCTCGGCGAGCAGCAGTTCCGTGCCGTCCCACGGCATCCGCGGGTGGTCCCAGGCGATCCACGCGGCGCGCCGCCCGTCGGGCGAGAGCCGGGCGGTGGTGACGAACCGGTGGGCGTCGTCGGAGAGTTCACGCACCGCGGACCGGTCCTGCGCCGCCGAACCGTCGAGCGGTACGGCCGCGACCAGGCGCCGCAGATCGCCCGGGCCCTCGCCGGTGAACTCCTCCAGGACGCACCAGACTTCGCCGCGCTCGACGTGCAACTGCGGGTCGACCCAGCGCAGTCCGTCGCCGATGTCCGAGACGGGGGTGAGCGGGCGCGGTTCGGCGCCGGGGGCGTCGGGCTCGTACGCGTACAGGCGCTGGTCGGCGAAGTTCACGAAGACGACCAGGGGGCCCTCGGGGCGCTCGGTCCCGGCCCAGGGGCGGCCGCCGTACTCGATGACGCGGCTGCGCACGTTCCACGGCGCGGGCAGCATCGAGTGCTCCGTGCCGTCGGCGAGCCGGCGCACCAGGGCGCGGCGGCCCGCCTCGGTGGGCCGGGGTTCGGTCCACCAGGCCTCGGCGCCGACGAAGCCGACGTACTCGGGCTGCCCGTCGTGCGCCGCCGCCAGTGCGGCGTCGATCGGCGACGGCCAGGATCCGTACTCTCGCGTGTGCAGCATGTCGTCCCCGCCCCGCATTTGTCCGGTGGCCCCCATGTTCTTCGCGTCCGCCATCTTTTCCTAGTCCGTGTTCCTGCGGGTGTTTCTGCCGATACGTGTGCGGGCTGCCTCAGGCCGTGCGCAGGAATCTGTCGAGCACGCGCACCCCGAAGTGCAGCGCCTCCACGGGAACCCGCTCGTCCACGCCGTGGAACAGCGCCTGGTAGTCGAAGCCCTCGGGCAGCTTGAGCGGGGCGAAGCCGTAGCCGGTGATACCGAGCCGGGAGAACTGCTTGGCGTCGGTGCCGCCCGGCATGCAGTACGGGACCACGTGACCCTCGGGTGCGAACTCCTCGACGGCCGCCCGCATCTTCGCGTACGCGGGCGAGTCGACCGGCGCCTGGAGGGCGACCTCTCGGTGGTGGTACTCCCAGTCGACGTCGGGTCCTGTGAGCTTGTCGAGGGTGGTTCTGAACTCGTCCTCGCCGCCCGGCAGATAGCGCCCGTCCACATGCGCCGTGGCCTCTCCCGGGATCACGTTGATCTTGTAACCGGCGGACAGCATCGTCGGGTTGGCGCTGTTGCGGACGGTCGGCTCGATCAGGGAGGCGGCCGGGCCGAGCGCCGCGAGCAGCGCGTCGACGTCGAAGTCCGGGGCGTCCACGTCGGCCGGGATGCCGTACAGCGCGGCCATCTCGGTCAGCGCGGCGCGCACCGTCGGGGTGAGCCGCACCGGCCACTCGTGCTCGTCGATACGGGCGACCGCGGCGGCGAGCCGGCCCACCGCGTTGGACCTGTTGACCTTGGAGCCGTGGCCCGCCCTTCCGCGCGCGGTGAGCTTCAGCCAGCCGGTGCCGCGCTCGCCCGCCGCGATCGGGTACAGCTGCCTGCCGCCGCCGTCGTGGAACGTGAAGGCGCCGGACTCGCTGATGCCTTCCGTGCAGCCTTCGAAGAGGCCGGGGTGCTGGTCCGCGAGGAAGCCCGAGCCGTCCTCGGCGCTGGCCTCCTCGTCGGCAGTGAAGGCGATGACGATGTCGCGCCGGGGCCGGAACCCGACGCGCGCCCACTGGCGGACGGTCGCCAGGATCATCGCGTCCATGTTCTTCATGTCGACCGCGCCGCGGCCCCACACGACGCCGTCGCGCACCTCGCCGGAGAACGGGTCGACGCTCCAGTCGGCCGCCTCGGCGGGCACGACGTCCAGGTGGCCGTGGACCAGCAGGGCGTCGGCCGTCGGGTCGGTGCCCTCGATGCGGGCGACGACATTGCCGCGGCCCGCGGTGCGCTCCAGGATCGTCGGCTTCAGGCCCGCCTCGGAGAGCTTCTCGGCCGCGTACTCGGCGGCGGGCCGCTCCTTGCAGTCGCCTCCGCCGCGGTTCGTGGTGTCGATGCGGATCAGCTCGGAGGTGAACGCGACGACCTCGTCGAGCGCCTGCTGGTCCACGGTCCCGAGGGATGCCGCGCTGGGGGCCTGCTCAGCCATACTGTTCCTCCACCGCGGACGAGGCGATCGTGGTGACCGCCTTGAAGGTGCGGATGCTCTCGTACATGGTCTCGTGGGTGTACGCGACTTTGCGCTCGCCGACCTGGCGCACGCCCGGCACGACGGTCGAGGCCATGGCGAGGTGCTCGGCGTCGAACTCCACCTGGATCGTGAACGGCCCGCCCCGCACCGGCTCGTGGCGCACCGCGATGGATGCGGCGTCCTTGGCGGCGGCCCGGATGTCGGCGGCGGTCCGCGCGGGGGTGCGGCACACGGCCGCGTACCGGGAGACGTGGTCCTTGACGGCGACCTTGCGGGCCTCGGGCGCGTACCCGAGCGCGTCGTCGCACGCGAGGTCGTCGCCGGTGACGAGGACGACGGGCACCCCGTACTCGGCCACCACATGCGCGTTCAGCAGGCCCTCGCTCGCCCGTATGTCGTTGATCCAGACGCCCGTGATCTGGTTCGCGAGGAAGGTGTGCGCGAGCACACCCTCCATGCCGGCGCCCGCGTGGTAGCCGATGAACGCGATGGCGTCGACGTCGCCGTGCTGGACGCCCTCCACCATGGACAGCGACTTGTGCCGTCCGGTGAGCATCTGCACCCGCTCGTCGAGCTGTTCGAGCAGGAGATTGCGCATCGTCCAGTGCGCCTCGTTGATCAGCACCTCGTCGGCGCCGCCGTCGAAGAAGCCGAGCGCCGCCGCGTTCACGTCCGACGTGAACATGGAACGGCAGCGCTCCCACTGCGGTGTGCCGGGGAGGACGTCCGCGGGCCAGGTGACGCCCGTGGCGCCCTCCATGTCGGCGCTGATAAGGATCTTCATGGCCAGAACCGTACGCGGATCCGCCCGAGCCGCACCAGACCTGTGGATAACTCTCAGTGGTGTAGACCAATTTCCCACCCGTTGAGAGGAGTTCCCGCTCGTCAGAGCGGTGCGGCGGCGCCCGGGATTAGTCTGACCGGCCCACCACCAGCCACGTCGACGGCAGCTCGATGCGGCCGCCGTCGGCCGAGAAGTCCGTGGTCATGAGCGGCAGCTCCCCCGCGGCGAGGACCGAGAGGCCCGCCGACGCAACGTACTCGGGCACGACCTCGTCCGAGACCTCGCCGGGCGCGATGCCGTGCGAGAACACCTCGCCCAGCTTGGGCGGCGGCCCGGCGGGGCCCGTCGCCAGTTCCTCCAGGATCGGCCGCGCCCGCTCCGACAGCTCGACGACGAAGCCGCGCCCGCGCTCGCCGACGAGCGCCGCGATCGCGTCGACGAGCAGCTGCCGGTCGGTGGGCTCGCTCTGGTGCAGCACGCCCCGCATATAGACGTTGACGTCGCCCAACTCGGCGTGCAGGGAAACCATTTGGTTGTTGTCCGTGGCGTCGAGCTCCCGGTAGTCGGCCTGTCCCGCGGGATCGGCCTCGCGCGCCCGAGCGAGGGCGGCGGCCGACAGATCGGCGCCGACCACTCTCGGGTAGCGGTCGGCGAGGAAGCGGGTCTGCGTGCCGTTGCCGCAGCCGAGGTCCACCATGGGCAGATCGGGTGCCGTCAACTCCGGTTCGAACAGCGCGAGATGGAGCCCAGCCGTGAGAGCGGGCTCGGCGTCCCAGAAGACACCGCCCGGCTCGGGCGAGGCATCCTCCCAGAAGCTCTCCCACGCTTCCTTGTAGCGCTCGCTCACGCTCATGGAACCCTCCCCAGGGTGCGGCGGCCGAAGTGTCAGATCGGTCTACCGCTCCGGGGCACGCCCCACAAGCACGGCGTACGCACCTTCACTTAGACGACGCGGAAAGTTCGAACCACACGGTCTTTCCCGTCGCGGTGCGGCTCGTGCCCCACGCGCGCGAGAGCCGCGCCACCACGCGCAGGCCCCGGCCGAACTCGTCGCCAGGGCCCGCGTTCAGCAGCGTCGGCAGCACGTGCTCGGTGTCCTCGACCTCGCACAGCAGCGTCCCGGAACGCACCAGGCGCAGCTGGACCGGGCCGCCGCCGGCATGGCACACGGCGTTGGTGACGAGTTCACTCACGATCAGTTCCGCGGAGTCCGTGATCCCCGGCAGGCTCCACCGGGCGAGCCGCTCGCGTACGAGGCCACGCGCGCGTGGCACCTCCGCGGGCTCCGGGGCGAAGGTCCAGTGGGCGACGTCGTCGCCCTCGAACCCGTTGAGCCGCGCGAGCAGCAGCGCCACGTCGTCCTTGCGGCCGCCCGTCGTGGCCAACGAGCGGATGATGGTGTCGCAGGCGTCGTCCATGGAGGCGGCCGGGTGGGCGGCGGACTCGCAGAGCGTCGCGAGTCCCACGCCGATGTCCTCGCCGCGCACCTCGACCAGGCCGTCCGTGCACATCACCAGGCGGTCGCCGGGCGCGACCGGGATCCGTACGGACTCGAAGGGCACGCCACCGACGCCGATCGGTGCGCCCGTGGGCAGTTCGAGCAGTTCGCTGCCGCCGTCCGCGGCGCGCACGAGGACGGGCGGGATGTGCCCGGCGTTGGCGAGGTGCAGCTCGCCCGCGATGGGGTCGTAGACGGCGTACAGACACGTCGCGAGGTAACTGTCGCCGAGCCGCTGCGCCAAGTCGTCCAGATTGCGCAGGAGTTGGGCGGGCGGCAGGTCGAGCGCCGCCATGGTCTGCACGGCTGTTCGCAACTGGCCCATCATCGCCGCCGAGTTGAGCCCGTGGCCCATCACGTCGCCGACGACGAGCGCGGTGCGGGCGCCCGGCAGTTTGATGGAGTCGAACCAGTCACCACCGACCCGCCCGAGCAGCGTGCCCGGCAGATAGCGGGTGGCGATGTCGCAGCCCGGCATGTGCGGCTCGATCTGCGGCAGCATGCTGTCCTGGAGCGTCTCGGCGACGGCCTCCTGGTAGGTGTACATCCGCGCGTTGTCGAGTACGAGGCCGGCTCGCGCGGCGAGTTCGGCGCCGGTCACGCGGTCCATGTCGTTGAAGACCGGCCGCTCCTGGTGGCGCAGCAGGATCATGAAGCCGAGCACGACGTTGCGCGCCTTCAGCGGGACGACCAGCATGGAGCGGTGGTTGATGAGCGGGCGGATGTCCCGCTTCTCGAACTGCGACGCGATCGCGTTGCCCATCTCCTCCGAGATGTACGGCACGAGGACCGGGTCGCCGCTGGTCATGCACTGGAAGAACGGGGTGTGCACCGGGAACGGCATGGACTCGCCGACGGGTACGACATCGTCCCAGCGGCCCGGTTCGTCGGTGTGCTCCAGGGCGACGCGGTGCCACATCGTGGTGGCGTCGGGCGCGCCCTCGGGGAAGCCCTCACCCGCGACGACCTGCTCCCGCAGATACGTGCCCGCCACGTCGGTGAAGCGTGGCACGACGGCACGGCTGACCTCGACGATGGTGCGGGAGAGGTCGAGGGACGAACCGATTCGCCCGCTCACCTCGTTGAGGAATTCGAGGCGGTCGCGTACGGCGGCGTATTCGAGGTCCTCGGCGGTGTCGGCGTCGTCGAGGGGCGCGCGCGGGGACGGCACGCCGAGTGCGGTGGCGCGGGCGGCCTCGGCGCGGCGGGCCTTGCGCTCGGTGCGCCTGGAGACGCCCCAGTCCGCGGTGACGGGGACCCGGTCGTGCTGGCTGAACTCCAGGACGGGGTAGCCGAGTTCGAGTACCTGCGACACGATGCGGGCGCTCTCGGAGACGCTCATGCTCGGCAGGATCTCGGGGAGCTTGCGGGCGAGTTCGTCGGCCGCGGGGAAGTCCGTGTGCAGCGCGAAGGCGGGGGCCATGCGCTCGACCTCCGGTTCTTCGTCACCGCCCAACTGGTGGGCGTCGGCGGCCAGTACGAGCAGCCGTTCCGGGCCCGGGCCGACCAGGGGGTACGCCCACCACAGGACGTCGATGCGATCGCGGGGCACGGCGCTGGTGTCGAGGCGGGCGCGGCCGGCGGCCGGGTAGGAGAGCTGTCCGCCGAGCGACTCCTCCAAGTCGTGGGGTGCGGGGCCCTGTTGGGGGAGCGCGCCGGACACCGGGAGCAGGTCGGCGGCGGGGCGGCCCACCGCGTCCTCCTTGGGCGGGCCGAAGAGGCGGCGGGCGCCGCTGCTCCAGTGCGAGACGCGGCCCGCGTGGTCGACGAGGACGACGGCGAGCGGGACGCGGCCCTGCGGGGCTTGACCGGTGCCGTTCATCGCCGCACTCCTTCCCTCGGGGCGCCGGGGGTGGGCGGCGCCTCTTTCCACGGTACGGCTCCGCCGGTTGGCGGGTGGCTCCTTGGCGGTAATTGGGCCGCGCCCCTTGACTTGCGGCCGACCGTCCCTACGCCACGGGGCTCCGCCCGGACCCCGCTGCTCAATCGCCGCAGGGGCTTAAATTGCCCACCCGCCGCTGGGACATGAAGGTGGCCGCCACCCCCGCCTTGGGCAATCTGCCGCCTTGGGCGGCAGGGTGGGCAAGGCGGCGCCCCGGTGCGGCGCGCTCGATACCGTAGGCGCCGAGCCCGGCACGGCTCGAAAAACCCCCGGTGTCGCGCAAGAGAACCACCGGCGCCGACCCCGTCCCCCGCGCCGGTCAGTCGTCGTGGCCCAGTTGGAGGTCGTGGTCTGTGCGGGTGCCGCCGGTGACCTGGAGGACTGTGGCCACCGGGGGGTAGCCCGCGGCGATCACCGTGTACTCGCCGGAGGCCAGGTCGACGAAGCGGAACGTGCCGTCAGGGCCCGTCGTCAGCGTGTCCACCACGTTGCCCGCGACGTCGAGCAGCGTCACCCTCGCATCCTCCACCGGCCGGCCACTACCCGCCCGCACCGTCCCCCTCAGCATCGCCCCGCCCGCGAGCTCCACGTCCTGGCGGGTCTCACGGGCGGCCATCACCGTCACCGGCATCGCGGCGGGCCGGAACGCGGGGGCGCTGGCGGCCAAGGTGTACTCGCCGGCCACCAACTCCGTGATGACGTAGGCGCCTTCGCGGCCGGAGCGGGTCGTCGACACCACTTCGCCGTGCGCGTTGGTCAGCGTAACGATGGCCTCGCGTACGGGAGTTCCGTCCGCCGTGAGCACCGAACCCGCCAGGCGACCCGCGCCGCCGAGGACGACGTCGAGGTCGACGGGGCGCTCGCCCACCGTGACCGTCACGGCCTGCGGCTGGTGGCCGCCGGCCGCCGCGATCAGGACGTACGAGCCCGTGCCCGGCGTGGCGAGCGCGTAGCGGCCGTCGTCGCCGCTCGCGCCACGGCCGATCTGGGCGCCGGACACGTCGATGAGGGTGAGCGCGGCGCGCGGCACCGGGGTGCCGTCGGAGTGCCTTACGGTCCCGCAGACCGGGAGGCCCGCAGCGTGGGAGCCGCGCTCCTGGGGCGGGACGACGGCGTGTTCGGAGCCAGTGCTGCTGGACAAGAGGGGTGTCTCCTTGAGGAAGAAGGCGAGGAGCAGGCCCAGGACGAGGACCGGCACCAGGTAGAGGAAGATCCGGGGCATCGCGTCGGCGTACGCTTCGATGTACGGGGTGCGCAACGCCGCGGGCATCGCGTGCACGAGCTGCGGGGTGATGGACTCGGCGTCGGGCAGGCGTCCGCCGCCGGTGACCCGGTCGGCGAGCGAGTCGGCGAGCCGGTTCGCGAAGAGCGTGCCGAAGATCGCGGCACCCACGCTGCCGCCGATCTGCCGGAAGTAGTTGTTGGCGCTGGTGGCGGTACCGAGGTCCGAGGCGCGTACGGAGTTCTGCACGGCGAGCACGAGGACCGGCATGATCAGGCCGATGCCCGCGCCCAACACGGCCATGTAGACGCTGTATTCGAGGCGGGGGGTGTCGACTTCGAGGCGGGAGAGGAGGTACATGCCCGCCGTCGAGAGCGCGCCACCGAGGATCGGGTAGAGCTTGTAGCGGCCCGTGTGGCTGATGAGTTGGCCGGAGACGATGGAGGCGACGACCACTCCGCCCATCATGGGCAGCATCAGCAGCCCCGACTCGGTCGCCGACGCCCCGTCGACCATCTGGAGGAACGTCGGCAGATAGCTCGCCGCGCCGAACAGCGCGACGCCCACGACCATGCCGACGAGCCCGCTGACGTTGAACACGGAGTCGCGGAACAGCCGCAGCGGGATGAGGGGTTCGGCGGCGAACCCCTCGGCGAGGAGGAAGAGGAGCGTCGAGGCGAGGGCGCCCGCGCCGAGCCCGATGATGACGCGGTCGCCCCACGCGTACTCGGTGCCGCCCCAACTGGTCAGCAGGACGAGGCAGGTGGATGCCGTCGCCAGCAACAGGGCGCCGAGGACGTCGAGTCGGGCCTTATTCGTGGGCTTGGGGAGCTTGAGGACGACCGCCGTCACCGCGAGGGTGAGCAGGCCGAACGGGACGTTGATGTAGAAGCACCAGCGCCAGGAGAGGTGGTCGGTGAAGTAGCCACCGAGGAGCGGGCCGGCGACCGAGGCGAGGCCGAACGCGGCGCCGATCAGGCCCATGTAGCGGCCGCGTTCGCGCGGCGGCACGATGTCGCCGATGATCGCCTGCACGCCGATCATGAGTCCGCCCGCGCCGACGCCCTGGAGGGCGCGGAACGCGATGAGTTGGTCCATCGTCCGGGCGCGGCCCGCGAGCGCGGAGCCGATGATGAAGACGACGATCGCGAACTGGAAGACGCCCTTGCGGCCGAAGAGGTCGCCGAGCTTCCCGTAGATCGGCAGGCCGATGGTGGAGGTCAGCAGGTAGGCGGTGATCGCCCAGGACATCTTGTCCAGGCCGTGCAGTTCGCCGACGATCCGGGGCAGCGCCGTGGCGACGATCATCTGCTCGAGGGCGGCGAGCAGCAGCGCGAGCATCAGGCCGACGAAGACCATGCGCACGCGGCGCGGGCTGAGGCCGTGGCCGGGCAACTCGGCGGGTTCCGTAGGCCGTTGAGGCTCCGGCGGGAGATCGGGCGGGACCACCGGATCCCCGACCGGATCGGTCACCAGCGTCACCGTGCCCACCTGCAGCTCCCCTCGTCACCCTTGCGTGCCATTTCTCGCATTAGGCGACAACTGGGGGCAAGCGCGACGAGTCGCTGTTCAGGTGGGCCGGATCGACGTATCCGCCGGTAGGAGCCCTACGGCGTACAACGGCGGCAGAACGAAAACCACTCGAAACGGTGAGCGGTGGATCAGTGCGCGAGGGCCAGGGTCACAACTGCCCGCGTGCGCAGGTCACTTCTCGACTTCGGTCGCGAGTCCCGCGAGCACGGCGTCGTAGATGCGGCCGAGACCCTTGGGGGCGAAGGTCTTCTCGAAGAAGCCGCCGACGCCGCCCGCGCCGCTCCAGACGCTCGTGACGACGACGCGGGACTGTCCGTCGCCGGCGGGCGTGACGCGCCACGTCGTGACCATGGAGGAGTTGCGGTCCTTCTCGACGAGCTCGCCCTCGGTCGGCTCGGTCACGTCGAGCAGGCAGTCGCGCACGCGCTTGCTGGTGGCCTGGAGCTTCCAGTGCACGAGCGTGCCCTCGCCGTCGCCGCCCTCGCGCACCTCGTACTCGCTGAAGTGCTCGGGCAGCATCTTCGCGCGCGTGCCCTTGTAGTCGGCCAGAGCGTCGAAGACGTCGTCCGGCTTCGCGGCGACGACACGTTCCGTGGTGGCCTCGACCTGCGCCATGACACTTCCTCCAGCAATTGGTTCTTCAGGGACCGCCCATGGGCGGTGTCAAGACAACCACCCTCCGTACCGGCCGCCCAAATCGGGGCCGGACCCCGATCCGGGCGGGTTCGCACGATCAAGGGAACATGTGTTCTATTCTGTGGTCAGTGCTACCGAGGAGGCGTCATGCGCTGGGAGAACCTCACGGACGAGCCCGTCGACCACGGGCGGACCCGGGACGCCGCGCTGTTCGGCGCGGACGCAGTGGTGAGCAGGACGTTCGACACCCCGGAATTCCGCGGGGTGACGTTCCACGAGATCAGGGCCCGGTCGATCGTGAACCGGGTGCCGGGCGCGTCCCGGATGCCGTTCGAGTGGACCGTCAACCCGTACCGGGGCTGCACGCACGCGTGCGTCTACTGCTTCGCCCGCAACACCCACCGCTATCTGGACCTCGACACCGGGCTCGGCTTCGACAGCCAGATCGTGGTGAAGACGAACGCGCCGCAACTGCTGCGCCACCACCTCGCCTCGCGGCGCTGGCACGGTGAGCACATCGCGATGGGCACGAACGTCGACTGCTATCAACGGGCCGAGGGGCGCTACCAGTTGATGCCCGGCATCATCGAGGCGCTGCGCGACTACGCGAACCCGTTCTCGATCCTGACCAAGGGCACGCTGATCCTGCGCGACCTGCCGGTCCTGCGTCAGGCGGCCGAGGTGACGGACGTCGGGATCTCGGTCTCGGTCGGCTTCGTGGACCAGGAGCTGTGGCGCACCGTCGAGCCGGGCACGCCGGCGCCCGAGCGCCGCCTCGATGTCGTACGCGCCCTCACCGACGTGGGGATCGGCTGCGGGGTGCTGATGGCCCCGGTGATCCCCTTCCTGGGCGACCACCCCGACCAGCTGCGGGCGACGGTCCGCGCCATCGCCCAGGCGGGCGCGACGTCCGTGACCCCGCTGGTCCTGCATCTGCGCCCCGGCGCCCGCGAGTGGTTCATGGGGTGGCTGGCACAGCACCACCCGCACCTGGTGCGGCGCTACGAGCGGCTGTACGCGGAGGGTGCCTACGCCCCGAAGTGGTACCAGCGCCGGGTGACCCGCCAGGTCCACGAACTGGCCGAGGAGTTCGGCATCGGCCCGTCCCGGGCGGCCGCGCCCCGTCGCATCCCCGCGCGCGAGGAGGAACCGGCCCCTGAAGCGCCGACCCAACTGACCTTGCTGTAAAGACTTCCGGGCCCGGCGTTGTAAAGGCTTCCGGGCCCGGCGCCACTGCCGTAAAGCTCCCCCGCGCCCGACTCCGGCTCACCCCTGCGGCAGTCTCGCCAGCGCCGCCTCCGCGGCCATCGCGAGGCGCTGGTGCGTGGCCGCCTCCTTCAGTACCTCGCGGGCCCGGGGGTCGGCCAGGCTGCCGAGGCCCTCCACGCAGGCGAGGGCCACCTTCCGGTACGGGTCGTGCGGGACGAGGCGGCGACGGAGCGTGGCGATCAGGGCCGGGGCCGACTCCGGGGCCCGGAGCTGGGTGAGGAGGCGGACGGGGTGCAGCGCGTAGGCGACGCGGAGCTCGTTCGTCGCGAGCGCCGCCGCCGCCCGCGCCGTGCGCGGGTCGCCGAGCGCGGCGAGCGCCCGCGCCGCCGCGGCGCAGCGCTGCGGGTCACGATGATTGAGCAGCAGGACGAGGGATTCGAAGGCGCGGCCGTCGCCCGCGATGCCGAGCCGGTAGGCCGCCAGTTCCCGCGCCCACAACGGCTGCTGCGGCGCGGTGAGCACCGCCGCCAGCTCATCCTTGTCGTGGGTGGCGGCCAGCTGCTCGAACGCGGGCGTTCCGCCGGATTCCTTCCGGATGCGTTCCGTTACCGTTCGCGACTCTTCGTCCATGACGTCGAGGGTAGACGCGCACGGCCTGCGGCGACGTAGATCACAGCGACCTTTCAACAGTGGGGACTGGCGCGCTCGTTACTCGCTGGTTAAGCTCAGGTGAGCGGGGCATACTTCCCGCAGCACCGCTCGCGGCGGCCTGGTGACGCAGCCGTCGTGAATGTCAGTCGGTTCGGTACCCGTGTGTACCGCAGTACGGCCGGGCCCCGGGACAGGGCCGCCGGTTCGATTCAACTCCCGCCCTTCTTGCGCCCGTTGACGCGCGCACCCGGCGGTTCAGTCGCAGTCGTCACCCCTCATTCTCTGGAGTTCCCAGATGGACGCTCCCCTGTCCCGTATCTCAACTGTGGCCGTCGTCGGCCTCGGCACGATGGGCACCGGCATCGCCGAGGTCCTGGCCCGTGCCGGGCACGAGGTCGTCGGCATCGACATCAGCGAGTCCGCCACCGCCCAGGCCGTGGCGTCCCTGGAGGCCTCGACGGCGCGTGCGGTGCGCCGCGAGCACCTCACCGAGCAGCAGCGCGCCGACCTGCTGGCCCGCTTCCGTACGTTCACGGACCTGCAGGCCGCGGCCGAGGCCGACCTGGTGATCGAGGTCGTCCCGGAGTCGTACGAGATCAAGCAGCAGATCTTCCGCGAGCTGGACGCCGTCGTGCGCCCCGACACCATCCTCGCGACCGGCACCAACGCGCTCTCGGTGACCCGGCTCGCCGCCGACACGGAGCGGCCCGAGCGCGTCCTCGGCCTGCACTTCTTCAACCCGGCGCCCGCGATGAAGCTCGTCGAGGTGGTCTCCAGCGTGCTCACGGCGCCGGCCGCCGTCGCCACCGTGACCGATCTCGCCATCGAGCTGGGCAAGGATCCGGTGGCGGTCGGCGACCGGCCCGGCTTCGTCGCCGACGGGCTGCTCTTCGGCTACCTCAACCAGGCCGCCGCCATGTACGAGGCCAAGTACGCCTCGCGCGAGGACATCGACGCCGCGATGAAGCTGGGCTGCGGTCTGCCGATGGGCCCGCTCGCGCTGCTCGACCTGATCGGCGTCGACACGGCGCGCACCGTCCTCGACGCGATGTACGCCGAGTCGCACGACCGGTTGCACGCCCCCGCGCCGATCCTCAAGCAGCTCAGCGAGGCGGGTCTGACCGGGCGCAAGGCGGGCCGCGGCTTCTACACGTACGAGGCGGCGGGCAGCTCCGACGTGGTGCGCGACGCCCTGACGCCCCTCAGCGACAGCCTCACGGGCCCCGGCCGCACCGTCCGCTCCGTCGGCGTCGCGGGCTCGGGAACGATGGCCTCCGGGATCGCCGAGGTGTTCGCGAAGGCCGGGTACGACGTGGTGCTCGCGGCCCGCAGCGAGGAGAAGGCGGAGGCGGCCAAGTCCCGTATCGCCAAGTCGCTCAAGCGCTCTGTCGACAAGGGCCGGATGACCGCCGAGAACGCCGAGGCGACGCTCGCGCACATCTCCCCCGCCGGTTCCTACGACGCGTTCGCCGAGGTCGATCTGGCCCTGGAGGCCGTCGCCGAGGACCTGGACGTGAAGCGGCAGTTGTTCGCGACGTTCGACAAGGTCTGCAAGTCCGGCGCGATCCTCGCGACGACGACCTCCTCACTGCCCGTCGTCGCCTGTGCCCGCGCCACCTCGCGGCCGCAGGACGTCATCGGCATGCACTTCTTCAACCCGGCGCCGGCCATGAAGCTGGTCGAGGTGGTGCGCACGGTGCTCACGTCCGACGAGGTGCACGCCACCATCCGCGAGCTGACCCGCAAGGTCCGCAAGCACCCCGTGGACTGCGGCGACCGCGCCGGGTTCATCGTGAACGCGCTGCTCTTCCCGTACCTGAACAACGCGATCAAGATGGTCCAGGAGCACTACGCCTCGCTCGACGACATCGACGCGGCCATGAAGCTCGGCGGCGGGTACCCGATGGGCCCGTTCGAACTGCTCGACGTGGTCGGCCTGGACGTCTCCCTCGCCATCGAGCGCGTGCTGCACCGCGAGTTCCGCGACCCGGGCCTCGCCCCCGCTCCGCTCCTGGAGCACCTGGTGGCCGCGGGCTGCCTCGGCCGCAAGACGGGCCGTGGTTTCCGCGAATATGCCAAGCGCTGATTCGTTCGGGGAGGCCGAATCGGGTTGGGGTGGGCTGCTCGGGGAGCCGGGCGGCCCGCTGACCGGGGCACCACCGGGCACGTACATGCAGTACGTTCGGGGCATGTCCAAGGCCGACCAGTCCACTCGTACCCCCGCCACGCCCGACGCGCCGGAGAGCGCCGCCGGGAATCGGGCCGCCGCCCAGCGGCTCAAGATGCGCCGTGAGCTCGCGGCCGCGGCGATGGAACTCTTCGCCACGAAGGGGTACGAGGCGACGACGGTCGACGAGATCGCGGCGACGGCCGGGGTGGCCCGGCGCACGTTCTTCCGCCACTTCCGCTCCAAGGAAGAGGCGATCTTCCCGGACCACGACGACACCCTGGTGCGCGCGGAGGCCGTCCTGAACGCGGCGCCGCCCCTGGAGCACCCGCTGGACACGGTGTGCCGGGGCATCAAGGAAGTCATGAAGATGTACGCCGCGCAGCCCGCGGTGTCCGTCGCGCGCTACCAGCTGACCCGCGAGGTACCGACGCTGCGCGAGGCCGAGATCGCCTCGGTGGCCCGCTACGAGCGACTGTTCACCCGCTACCTCCTCGGCCACTTCGACGAGCAGGCGCACCACGACGGCAACGACGATCCGCTGCTCGCCGAGGTCGCCGCGTCCGCCGTCGTCACCGCCCACAACCACGTGCTGCGGCGCTGGCTGCGGGCGGACGGCCAGGGCGACGTCGAGACCCAGCTCGACCACGCCTTCGCGATCGTGCGCCGCACGTTCGGCACCGGCATCGGCGCGGGCCGCACCCCGGCCGCGCCCTCGACCCCCGCGCAGGTCTCGCAGAACGGCGAGGTCCTGGTGACGGTGGCACGCGTGGACGCGCCGCTGCCGGAGGTCATGCGCACGATCGAAGAGGCGCTCAGGAACCGGTAGCGGGACCGACCACCTCGAAGGCGCCCCACCTGGCACTGCGTGCCAGGTGGGGCGCCTTTTGCGTACCCCTCTCACCCCGCCGTCGAGCGTGGCGATCGATCATCGATCTTTCCGGCACCCGGAAACCCGCCCCTGACCTCGCCTGATCGATCATCGCTCACCTGAACGCCAATTCTTCCAGCTGAGCGAAACTAATGGCACGCAGTGCCTTGCCAGGCGTCACGGCGTGCCATACGTTGAAGTTGTCCGGGTGGCCGGCGCACGGAAAACTTCCGTGCAAGGGCTGTCCCCGCGAGGCACGTACGACCGTGGTTCGCGCACCCGGACGCCTGCGTCACAGGCAACCTTCCGCGCCACACCAAGCGCTGCCACAGCACCACCCGCCGAACCGACGGCACTCCCCCAAAAACATCAGCAGCCACATCCCGACTCAGCGATCCCCCTCAATCGCTCACCGCCGGAGGCAACACCGTGAAGGACATCCTGGACGCGATTCAGTCGCAGACCGCCACGTCTGCCGACTTCGCAGCCCTGCCGCTCCCCGACTCGTACCGCGCGATCACCGTGCACAAGGACGAGACGGAGATGTTCGCCGGGCTCAGCACCCGCGACAAGGACCCGCGCAAGTCCATCCACCTGGACGACGTGCCGGTTCCCGAGCTCGGCCCCGGCGAGGCGCTCGTCGCCGTCATGGCCTCCTCCGTGAACTACAACTCCGTCTGGACCTCGATCTTCGAGCCGATGGCGACCTTCGGATTCCTGGAGCGCTACGGCAAGTTGAGCGAACTGACGAAGCGTCACGACCTGCCGTACCACATCATCGGCTCCGACCTCGCGGGCGTCGTGCTGCGCACAGGACCCGGCGTCAACGCCTGGCACCCGGGCGACGAGGTCGTCGCGCACTGCCTCTCCGTCGAGCTGGAGTCGAGCGACGGGCACAACGACACGATGCTCGACCCCGAGCAGCGCATCTGGGGCTTCGAGACCAACTTCGGCGGCCTCGCCGAGGTCGCGCTCGTGAAGTCCAACCAGCTGATGCCGAAGCCGGACCACCTCAGCTGGGAGGAGGCCGCCGCTCCCGGCCTCGTGAACTCCACCGCGTACCGGCAGTTGGTGTCCCGTAACGGCGCCGGCATGAAGCAGGGCGACAACGTCCTCATCTGGGGCGCGAGCGGCGGACTCGGCTCGTACGCCACGCAGTTCGCGCTCGCCGGCGGCGCCAACCCCATCTGCGTCGTCTCCTCCCCCGAGAAGGCCGACATCTGCCGGGCCATGGGCGCCGAGGCGGTCATCGACCGGAACGCCGAGGGCTACAAGTTCTGGAAGGACGAGCACAACCAGGACCCGCGCGAGTGGAAGCGGTTCGGCAAGCGGATCCGCGAACTCACCGGTGGCGAGGACGTCGACATCGTCTTCGAGCACCCCGGCCGCGAGACCTTCGGCGCCTCCGTCTACGTCACGCGCAAGGGCGGCACGATCGTCACCTGCGCCTCGACCTCCGGCTACAACCACGAGTACGACAACCGCTACCTGTGGATGTCCCTGAAGCGGATCATCGGCTCGCACTTCGCCAACTACCGCGAGGCGTGGGAGGCCAACCGCCTGATCTCCAAGGGCAAGATCCACCCGACGCTGTCGAAGGTCTACTCGCTGGAGGACACCGGCCAGGCCGCCTACGACGTGCACCAGAACCGCCACCAGGGCAAGGTCGGCGTCCTCGCGCTCGCCCCCGAGGAGGGCCTCGGCGTGCGCGACCACGAGAAGCGGGCGCAGCACATCGACGCCATCAACCGGTTCCGGAACGTCTGAAATTCCGTAGGAGCTACTGCTGATGACTGAGCGTCAGAAGGACCGGCCGTGGTTGATGCGTACGTACGCCGGGCACTCCACGGCCGAGGCGTCCAACGAGTTGTACCGGCGCAACCTCGCCAAGGGACAGACGGGTCTGTCGGTCGCCTTCGACCTGCCGACCCAGACCGGGTACGACCCCGACCACATCCTCGCGCGGGGTGAGGTCGGCCGCGTCGGCGTCCCGGTGTCCCACCTCGGTGACATGCGGCGGCTGTTCCAGGACATCCCCCTGGAGCAGATGAACACCTCGATGACCATCAACGCCACCGCCATGTGGACCCTGGCGCTCTACCAGGTCGTCGCGGAGGAGCAGGGCGCGGATCTCGCCGCGCTCCAGGGCACGACGCAGAACGACATCGTCAAGGAGTACCTGTCGCGGGGCACCCACGTGTTCCCGCCGGGTCCCTCGCTCCGCCTGACCACCGACATGATCGCGTACACCGTCGCGAACATGCCGAAGTGGAACCCGATCAACATCTGCAGTTACCACCTCCAGGAGGCGGGGGCCACTCCGGTCCAGGAGATCGCCTACGCGATGTCCACCGCCATCGCGGTTCTCGATGCCGTACGCGACTCGGGGCAGGTCCCCGCCGAGAAGTTCGGGGACGTCGTGGCCCGCATCTCCTTCTTCGTGAACGCGGGAGTCCGGTTCATCGAGGAGATGTGCAAGATGCGGGCGTTCGGGCGGATCTGGGACCAGATCACGCGCGAGCGGTACGGCATCGAGAACGCGAAGCAGCGCCGCTTCCGCTACGGGGTGCAGGTCAACTCCCTCGGCCTGACCGAGGCCCAGCCGGAGAACAACGTCCAGCGGATCGTGCTTGAGATGCTGGCCGTGACACTCAGCAAGGATGCGCGCGCCCGCGCCGTTCAACTCCCCGCCTGGAACGAGGCGTTGGGCCTCCCCCGGCCCTGGGACCAGCAGTGGTCCCTGCGCATCCAGCAGGTTCTCGCCCACGAGAGCGACCTGTTGGAGTACGAGGACATCTTCGCGGGCTCGCACGTCATCGAGAAGAAGGTCGACGAGCTGGTCGCCGAGTCCTTCGCCGAGATCGACCGGATCCAGGAGATGGGCGGCGCCATGGCCGCCGTCGAGTCCGGCTACCTCAAGTCGCAGCTCGTCTCCTCGCACGCGGAACGCCGCGCCAAGATCGAGGCCGGCGAGGAGAAGATCGTCGGCGTCAACTGCTACGAGGGCACCGAGCCGAACCCGCTCACCGCCGACCTGGACACCGCGATCATGACGGTGGACCACGACGTCGAGGCCAGGGTCGTCCGCGCCATCGGTGACTGGCGGACGACGCGTGAGGAGTCCTCCGACCGGCAGGGCATGGGCGATCCGTTCCACTACCCGACCACCGGGCAGGCGCTCGACCGTCTCAAGGAGGCCGCGGCGGGCACGGAGAACCTCATGGAGGCCACCCTCGAATGCGCCCGCGCCGGGGTCACGACCGGTGAGTGGTCGGCGGCCCTGCGCGAGGTGTTCGGCGAGTTCCGGGCCCCCACGGGCGTCTCGTCTGCGCCGGTCGCGGTCACCGCGGAGGAGGGCACGCCGCTCGCGGAGGTCCGCGAGAAGGTCCGCCGCACCGGTGACGAACTGGGCGGCAAGCTCCGCCTGTTGGTCGGCAAGCCGGGCCTGGACGGGCACTCCAACGGCGCCGAGCAGATCGCCGTACGGGCCCGCGACGCCGGGTTCGAGGTCGTCTACCAGGGCATCCGGCTCACGCCCGACCAGATCGTGTCCGCGGCGCTCGCCGAGGACGTGCACTGCGTCGGCCTGTCGATCCTGTCCGGCTCGCACGCCGAGCTCGTGCCCGACGTGCTCGCCCGCCTGCATGAGGCGGGCGCCACCGACATCCCCGTGATCGTCGGCGGCATCATCCCCAACGCCGACGCCGAGGACCTGAAGCGGGCGGGTGTGGCCGCCGTCTTCACCCCCAAGGACTTCGGCATCACGGAGATCATCGGCCGTATCGTCGACGAGATCCGCACAGCGAACCACCTCGACCCACTGGAGGTCCCCGCATGACCCAGGTCAACCGCCTTCGCCCGCGCCGTTCGTGTCTGGCCGTGCCCGGCTCGAACCCGCGCTTCCTGGAGAAGGCCCAGGGCCTCGACGCCGACCAGGTCTTCCTCGACCTGGAGGACGCCTGCGCGCCGCTCGCCAAGCCGGAGGCCCGGCACACCATCGTCAAGTTCCTCAACGAGGGCGACTGGACGGGCAAGACGCGCGTCGTGCGGGTCAACGACTGGACGACCGAGTGGACCTACCGCGACGTCGTGACCGTCGTCGAGGGCGCGGGCCAGAACCTCGACTGCATCATGCTGCCGAAGGTGCAGAGCGCCGAACAGGTCGTCGCGCTCGACCTGCTGCTCACGCAGATCGAGAAGACGATGGGCTTCGAGGTCGGCAAGATCGGCATCGAGGCGCAGATCGAGAACGCGCAGGGCCTCAACAACGTCAACGCGATCGCCGAGGCCTCGCCGCGCACCGAGACCATCATCTTCGGCCCGGCCGACTTCATGGCCTCCATCAACATGAAGTCCCTGGTCGTCGGCGAGCAGCCGCCCGGCTACGGCGCCGACGCGTACCACTACATCCTGATGAAGATCCTGATGGCGGCCCGCGCGAACGACCTCCAGGCGATCGACGGCCCGTACCTGCAGATCAAGAACGTCGACGGCTTCCGCGAGGTCGCGGGCCGCGCCGCAGCCCTCGGTTTCGACGGCAAGTGGGTCCTGCACCCCGGCCAGGTCGAGGCCGCCAACGAGGTCTTCTCGCCCTCCCAGGAGGACTACGACCACGCCGAGCTGATCCTGGACGCGTACGACTACTGCACGTCCGAGGCCGGCGGCAAGAAGGGCTCCGCGATGCTCGGCGACGAGATGATCGACGAGGCCAGCCGGAAGATGGCGCTCGTCATCTCCGGGAAGGGACGCGCCGCCGGTATGCAGCGCACGTCCAAGTTCGAGATCCCGGAGGCGTGACGACACCATGCAGTTCGGCCGCACCTACGAAGAGTTCACCGTCGGGGACGTCTACAAGCACTGGCCCGGAAAAACGGTCACCGAGTACGACGACCACCTCTTCTGCCTCCTGACGATGAACCACCATCCGCTCCACATGGACACGAACTATGCGGAGAAGACGACGGACTTCGGCAAGAACGTCGTCGTCGGGAACTACATCTACTCGCTCCTCCTCGGGATGTCCGTGCCGGACGTGTCGGGCAAGGCGATCGCCAACCTGGAGGTCGAGTCGCTCAAGCACGTGGCGCCGACCTTCCACGGCGACACCATCTACGGCGAGACGACCGTCCTGGACAAGACTCCGTCCAAATCGAAATCGGACCGGGGCATCGTCTACGTGGAGACCAAGGGCTACAAGCAGGACGGCACGGTCGTCTGCGTCTTCCGCCGCAAGGTGATGGTGCCCACCGAGACGTACATCAAGGAACGCGGCGGCGAACAGCCCGGCCGCCCGTCGCCTTCCCATTAACACCGTCAAGTCGCAGGAGAAGTAGCCATGAGCCGACTCGCCCAGACCCACGGCCTGACCGAAGTGCAGCGGGAAATCCTCTCCACGGTCAGGGACTTCGTCGACAAAGAGATCCTCCCGGTAGCGACCGAACTCGAGCACCGGGACGAGTACCCGCAAGAGATCGTCGACGGGCTCAAGGAGTTGGGCCTGTTCGGGCTCATGATTCCCGAGGAGTACGGGGGTCTGGGCGAGTCGCTGCTCACCTATGCGCTGTGCGTGGAGGAGATCGCGCGCGGCTGGATGTCGGTCTCCGGCATCATCAACACCCACTTCATCGTCGCCTACATGCTCAAGCAGCACGGGACGCAGGAGCAGAAGGACCACTTCCTGCCCCGCATGGCGCTCGGCGAGGTGCGTGGCGCATTCTCCATGTCCGAACCGGGACTTGGCTCCGACGTGTCGGCCATCACGTCAAAGGCGGTTAAGGACGGCGACAGTTACCGCCTGAACGGCCAGAAGATGTGGCTGACGAACGGTGGTTCGTCAACGCTCGTGGCCGTTCTCACGCGAAGTGATGAAGGTCACCCGGAGGGCTCCGCGCCGCACAAGTCGATGACGACGTTCCTCGTGGAGAAGGAACCCGGTTTCGGTGAGGTCCGTCCAGGCCTGACCATCCCCGGAAAGATCGACAAGATGGGGTACAAGGGCGTCGACACGACCGAACTCATCATGGATGACCTGCACATTCCGGCCAATCGCGTACTGGGCGGAGAGACCGGCCGCGGCTTTTACCAAATGATGGACGGCGTGGAGGTCGGGCGCGTGAATGTCGCCGCGCGTGGCTGCGGCGTCGCCCAGCGTGCATTTGAACTGGGTGTCGATTACGCGCAGCAACGGCACACTTTCGGAAAGCCGATCGCGCAGCACCAGGCGATCCAGTTCAAGTTGGCCGAGATGGCCACCAAGGTCGAGGCCGCCCATGCGATGATGGTCAATGCAGCACGCAAAAAGGACTCAGGGGAACGTAACGACCTCGAGGCAGGGATGGCCAAGTACCTGGCCTCCGAATACTGCAAGGAAGTCGTGGAGGACGCGTTCCGGATCCATGGCGGCTACGGCTTCTCCAAGGAGTACGAGATCGAGCGTCTCTACCGCGAGGCACCGATGCTGCTGATCGGCGAAGGTACCGCCGAGATCCAGAAAATGATCATTGGTCGTCGACTCCTCGAGGAGTATCGATCCCAAGGCTGATCCTGGGCCAGATGTCCGTTTACGGGGTGTTTCTTCGCGAAGAAGATCACACCCCGTAGGCGCGCTCCGGGAGACGCCTGCCGTCCGATGTGGCTTCCTGGCTTGCCCAGTTGTGGCTCGCAACCGATAGCATCCCGGAAAAGCCGCCGTCCCCCGTAAACTGCGCGGCCTCATCCGCTACGAAGGTCATCCATGCCCCACAGCCAAATCTCTGCACCACGCGACGGCGTCCTCAAGGGACGTCTTGCGCGCGGAGCCTCGCCGTGGCTTCTCCCGACCGTCGCCACGGCTGCCCTCAGCCTGGCGCGCTCGCGTCGCTCCAAGAAGGCAGCCGCACTCGCCGTTCCGACCACCGCTCTGGCGGCCGGCATGCTGTGGTTCTTCCGCGACCCCGAGCGCGAGATCGCCGATGGCCGGGTCATCTCCCCGGCCGACGGTGTGGTGCAGAGCATCATGCCGTGGAAGGACGGGCGCACCCGCGTCGCGATCTTCATGAGCCCGCTGAACGTGCACGTGAACCGCGCTCCCCTCGCGGGCACGGTCAGGTCGGTCGAGCACATCCCCGGTGGTTTCGTTCCCGCCTTCAACAAGGAGAGCGAGAACAACGAGCGGGTGGTGTGGCACTTCGACACCGAGCTCGGTGACATCGAGATGGTCCAGATCGCCGGCGCCGTCGCCCGCCGCATCGTGCCCTACATCCCCCAGGGCACGAAGGTCGAGCAGGGCGAGCGGATCGGCCTGATCCGCTTCGGTTCGCGTGTCGACATCTACCTCCCCGAGGGCGTCGAGGCCGACGTCGAGGTCGGCCAGAAGACGGTGGCTGGGGTGACCCGAATTGACCGTGACTGACCACGAGACTCCGGCCTGGGCCGATGACGACCTGGCGGACGACGCGGAGGAGATGCCGCTGTCGCTTCGTCTGTCGATAGCGGACACCCTCACGCTGGGCAACGCCACGTGCGGCTTCATGGCCGTCTACTTCACGACGACCGGGATCCTGATCCCGCACATCCAGGGCAGCTCGGACTCCGGCATGGCGCGGCACTCCGCCGCGACCGCCGTGATCCTGATGCTCGCCGCCGCGATCTTCGACCTGTTCGACGGTCTGGTGGCGCGCAAGCTGCGGTCCTCGCCGATGGGCGCGGAGCTGGACAACCTTTCCGATCTCATCAGCTTCGGCCTCGCGCCCGCGTACTTCGTGCTCGTGTACGGGATGGTCGCCGACGACGCGCACCAGAGAGTCGCGGCGGTGGGCGCGATCGTTGTGCTGTTGGCGGTGGTGCTGAGGCTTGCGCGGTTCTCGTGCGTGACCGTGAAGGACGGCACGTTCCAGGGGATGCCGTCGCCGTTCGGCGCGCTGACCGTCGTCTCGATCGTGCTGCTCGAGCTGCCCTTCGTGGCGACGCTCCTCGCGATCATCGGTACGGCGTGGCTCATGGTGAGCCGGGTCGAGTACCCGAAGCCGCGGGGGCGGCTCGCCGTGGCGATGCTGGGGTGGATCGTGGCGAGCATGGGGCTGCTTGCGGCGTGGGCGTTCGACGCGCCCGGCGGGCAGCTGCTCCTTGCGATGGGGTGCACGCTTCAGGTGGTCCTGGGGGCGGTCATCCCGTTGTTCGCGACGGCTCGCCGTGTGAATAATTTCCGGGGGAATCGGCGGGAGGCGCGGGCCACGCAGTTGCCGTAGCCCGACGGAACGTGTGGGCGGTGGGGGGGGGCCCCTGTTGGGGGGGGGGCCCCCCCGGAATAAAGTGTAGGGCGCCCGGGGTTTGGGA
>NZ_JBEOVM010000096.1:0-25154 GCF_040295505.1 Streptomyces sp. NPDC002790
GGACCGGTGTAGCTCGGGTCGTCGACGGTGTAGCTGCTGGTCTTGCAGTGGTAGCTGGCGGCGGAGGCCGGCGCGGCGGTGGCCAGGGCGGCGGTACCGGCGAGCGTGGCGACGATGACGGCGGCGGAGGCGGAGCGCTTGAGCTTGCGCATGCAGGGCCTTTCGGTGGCGGGGGTTACTGGCTGCAGGTAGTGGTGCGGCTGGACGCTGGGGTGTTGAGGTCGGCCGGTGTGGTCTTGCGCCGGACGGCGTGGCCTGCGGCGAGGTGGCGCTGGCAGATGGTCAGAATCGGCGGCCCCTCGGGGAAGCGTTCGGGGTGGCATTCGGTGCCGGCCTCCTCCGCCACGGGAAGGAGGTGGAAGGCGTCGTGGACGGCGGCGGTTGCCTGCCACAGGCGGGTGTGGGCGGTGGCGAGCTGTCGGCCGGCGCCGGGGTGCGGGGGCCGGGTGGTCTCGGCGAGCTGGTCGAGGACTTGGTGCAGCGCGGTCAGATGGGCGTGCAGCACGTCGAGGTGCGCGCGGTCCGTGGCCGAGGCCGGATGCTGAGCGGGCGGGGCGAGGGTGCGCGCGTGGTGGCGGATGCCGGCGCTGGCGGCCCGCAGGTACGGGTACGCGTCACCGACGGGGATGGCAGAGGTCAAAGGGAAAGGGTTCCTTCCTGCCGCGGCGGCAGGACGTCGGCGGTCGGCCGGTGCGAGGGCTACAGGGCCGTGCGGGCGAGAGGGAGGGCGCCGAGCGTGAACGCGTCGGGCTGCTGGAAGGTCAGGCGCCGCAGGTCGACTTGGGCGGTGACGGCGGCGGTTTCGATCTGCGCGCAGGCGGCGTCGAGGAGAGCGTCGGTCTCGGCGGACACGGTGAGAAGGCCGGTCAGGGCGACGTCGGCGTGCCCGGCGATCAGTTGGCGCTCGCGGGTTTTGACGTCCGCGTACTCGACGCTGTCAGCTTCGGAGTCGACCTGCCCGCGTCGCGTGCGCTCGTTCGCGTCGGCGATGATCGCTGCCTTCTTGCGCTGCACGTCGCGCATGGCGGACTCGAGCCCCTGCGGCACGTAGATGAGGGAGAGGGTGCGGCGGACTCCGGCGGTGAACATCAGGCCGTGCAGGAAGCCTGCCGAGGTATCGGTGCGGGGCCAGTCCTCGACCCAGTAGGTGGCGTGCCGCGCGGAGTCGGTGGCAAGCCGGTCGTACTCCTCGACCTGGACGATGGGCCCGGCGGCGGCCGGGTCGGCTTCGGCCCGACCGGACTCCGACCACTGCTGCAGCGCGGAAAGCGCCTTGGGGTCATAGGCGGTGCGGATGACGGCCGCGATTTCGCGCGCCGAGAGCCAGCCGGTCACCGTCAGTCCGGCACTGCGGGCGGCCTGTGCGATGGCGGAGGTGGTCTGCTCCAGCACCGTGAACGCCCCGGGCAGTCCTCCGCCCGCCTGCGAGATCAGGCGCTTAGCGGCCTTCATGTCGAGGCTGATGGCCAGGTACGCCTCGTGTGGTGCGGCGGCCGGTCCGGCGGAGGCGACCAGTTCGCTGTAGACCTGTCCGGCCACCGGTGTCTCGGGGTGGCCCTGCTGGGTCCAGTGCCGGGTGAGGGTGTCGCCGCTGTCGGGCACGGTGCGCTCCAGGACCTGCACGGTGGCGACGTGTCCGGTGCGGGCGATGCCCGCCAGGGCGCGGCCCCATCCGGAGACGTTGTGATTCTGGGTCGCCGGGTCCAGCAGGGCGAACGCCCGGCTGGAGATTCGGGCGATGGCGGTAAGGGTCTGGTGGTGCGGGTCGTGGACGGCGGAGGCGCCGTTGGCGGAGTCGCCGGGGGTGACCACCCGCAGCGAGGCGGCCGTGCCGGGCAGGTGCAGGACGCCGTCCTGGCGGGGCCGGGTAACGGGCCGGGCGAGCCACAGGGTCTGCCCGGTGCGGCGCCGCCGTGCAAAGCGCAGCACGATCGGCGCCCAGTCGATCAGCGAGCGGCCGTTGCGTCGGATGGCGACGAGGGCGGCGACCACGGCCCACAGCGGTGTCAGGGCGATGGCCCCGAGCAGTCCGGTGGTCACCACCGTGGCCAGCAGGAGCGCCAACGCAGCTGACACCAGAACGAGTTGCGGCAGGGAGAGGCCGAGCAGGATGCCGCGCTTCGACCTATGGGGGAATTTGACGGTGAGCGGTGTGACGGTGAGATCAGACAAGAGCGGTCCCGGGGGTGCGCGGGGCGGTGGCCGGGGCGGCACGCGGCGAGGAAGTGCGCGGCGCGTGCCGCCCCGGAGTCGGGCAGGGGCTACAGGCCGGTGGGAGGGGGCGGCGGTGTGCCGGTCCCACTGGTGCCGGCCGAGTCCGGTGCGGGCGGGGCACCCTGCGGCGGGGGCGTGGAGGCACCGCTGCCGGGCTGCGACATGAAGCCGCTGCCGCCGCTGGGCGCGGATGCGGAACCGCCGCCACCTCCCGGCGCGCCGCCTACCTGGCCGCTGGTGTCGTCACCGGGGCTGGTCGGGGGCGGCTGAACGGCCTTCTCCAGGCCGTCCTTGATCCCGTCGCCACCGGAACCTGGGGAGCCTTGGCCTTCCTGGCCGCTGCCTCCGGTGGGGTTGGCGGCGATGTCGCCGGGGAATCCGCCGCCAGCGGCCTCGGGTCCTGCGGCGCCCGCTCCGGCTGCCGCGCCGCCCGTACCGGCGGTGGCGGCTGCGGCGACTGCCTTACGGCCCGCCTTCTCTGCGTGCTGGCGTGCGAGCTGGGCTCCGGCGCCACCGGCGCGGTGGATCGATTCTCCGTCCGTGCCCTCAGCCGCCCAGTGGACGAACTTGAACGTGGCGTACGGGCAGAGCAGCACGAGCACCATGATCACGATGCCTGCCATGACGTCGGCGAGTGCGCTCAGGCCGTCCTTGGATTCGGTCTTGCCCATGGCGGCGATGCCGAGCACGAAGATGATCGTCATCAGCAATTTGCTGACCACCAGGGTGGCGGTGGCCTCGATCCAGCCGCGCCGCCACCGGCGGGCGACTTCCCAGCCTCCGCCGGCGCCCGCGAAAATGGCGAGCGTAACCATGACGAGGATGCCGACTTTGCGGACCATCATGACGCACCAGTAGAGGAACGCTCCGACGGCCGCTCCAAGGCCGGCGAACACGGCGACCAGCCAGCCCAGGCCCGCCAGGGAGGGGATCTGGGAGACCTTCACGATGCGGCGTACGGCCGTTTCGATGGACAGGTGTGATGCCTTGAACAGCCCGGCACTGAGTGCGTCGACCACTTCGATGGCGATGGTGGTCAGGGCGATGGCGGCGAACGCGAAGATCACGCCGCTGGCGGTGCCGGTGAACGCCTGGGTGAGGGCTTGGCCGTCGCGTTTGACGGCAGCCCGGATGAGCTGTGCGCAGAACGTGGCGACCAGGATGATCAGGCCGATCGGCAGCAGCATCTCGTAGTTGTCGCGGAACCATCCGGCGTTCAGATCGACCGCGGTGGTGCGGTCGACCGCCTTGGCGGCCAGGTCGGCTGCTGCGGCGGCGAGTTCACCGGCGCTCTTGGCCATCCAGTCGCCGATCGCCTTGCCGGGGTCGGAGGCGAAGTCGACGGCTTCGCCGACGGCGCAGAGTTTGTCGGCTACGGGGAAGTCGCAGAAACCCAAGGGGGGTTGACCTCCTTATCTGGTGGTGGGGTGGGTCACTGCGTGACGCTGGGGGCGATGGCGGCGAGGGTGCAGTCGTGGCTGGGCCGGCACTGGACGGCGAGGGTCACGGCGCGGTCCTCGGCTCCGCCGCCGCCCTTCTTCCACTCGATCTGCTGCTTGCCGTTGACGGTGACGACGTAGATGTACGCCTCGGTGATCGCGGACGGGTCGTCGGCGAGGGCTTCCTTGAACGCACCGGGGTAGTGGCCCTCGGTGACCGTGGCGCTGGCGTGCTGGTCCTGGTCGGCCATGCGCGACCACAGCAGCGGGGCGGGTACCTGGCCGGAGACGGAGGCCCAGTCGGTGTACTTGGTCTCCGTGGTCATCCACGCACGCATGCCCGCGAGCTGCTGGTCCCGGGTGGTGTCGCGGGTGTCGTAGGACCAGAGCATCGCTGCTGCGGCCTTGGCGAAGGCGACCGGTTCCGCGATCTGGGGCGGCTTGGGCACCGACCCCGAACCGGCCGCGGGCTTCGGAGCGGCCTCGGAGGGTGAGGAACTGCTGTTCTGCGAAGGCGTGTTGGCGCTCTGGTGATGTTCGCCGCGGCCGGTGTACCAGGCGGCGGTCGCGGCGAGGGCCAGCAGCGCGGTGATGGCCAGGGCGACGATCGCGACGCGCCTGTTGGCGGACCAGGTCACGCCGTATCCGGACAGGGAGGGGAGTCGCTTCGGCATCAGTGGATCTGCGACCCCAGGTTGCTGAAGAAGGCGACGATGCCGTTGGCCGCGCCGAGGCCGAGCGCGGCTCCGGCGGCCACGGTTGCGCCCTTCTTGCCGTTGGCCTCGGCCTGGTGGCCGCCGGTGTGGTGGCCCCAGGCCCACACTCCGAGGGAGACGGCCAGGGCGCCGACGACGGCAACGATGCCGAAGAGGTTGATCGAGTTGACGACGTTCTTCAGCACGGACAGGCCGGGGAGGCCACCTGGCTTGGGGGAGACGCCTGGGTCGTAGGCGAGGAGGACGGCGGCGCGATCTGCGAGAGGTATGGGCATGGGTGTGGCGGGGCTCCTTGCGTGCGCGGCCGTACAGGGGCCGGCGAAAGGGAGGAAAGAGGGAGGTGGGGGTGCGCTCGCGGCGCGAGAAGGGGGCCCGGCGGGGCGCGGCCCGGCAGGTGTCCGGGTGGCGCGCGGCGTCAGAGGACGCGGCGGACGGCCAAAATGTCCCAGTCCTTGATCGGCGTGATCCGGACCGGTTTCGATGTGCGCGGCGCCTCGATGACGAGGCCCTCGCCCATGTACATGCCGACGTGTTCGGGCCGGGCCGTGGTGCCGCGGCTGAAGATCAGGTCACCGGGCTTGAGGTTCTTGGCTGAGACGGCCTTGCCCTCGTTGACCTGCGTGTACGTGGTGCGGGTGAGGTGGACGCCGGCGTGCGCGTACGCCTGCTGCATCAGCGAGCTGCAGTCGCAGCGGCCCATCGGGTCGGGGCCGTGGGAGTCGGTGCACGAGCCGCCCCACTGGTACTGGGTGCCGAGCTGGTGCATGGCCCACTCGATGGCCTTGCGGGCCTTCGGGTCGGCGTCCTTGGGGATCGTGTATCCCTTCGGGACGCTGCCCTCGGGGATGCGGCCGAAGGAGGTGCCGTCCTTGTCCGGGGCGCACCCTCCAGCACTGGACTCGGTGTCCTTGTCCTTGGCCGGGTCCTTGGCGGTCTCGTCCTTGTCGGCGTTCGGGAACGTGGCGGCGATGGCTTTCTGCAGCGCGGTGGCGAGGTCCTCCCACTGCGCGTACGCGTCCGGGTAGCCGGATTTTTGGACGGCCTGGGCGGCTTGGGTGACCTTCATCTGCTGCCAGCCGTCGACCTTCAGCAGGTGCTTGTAGAAGGCTTCGGAGGCATAGACCGGATCGCGGATCTGCTGCGCGGTTCCCCACCCCTGGCTGGGGCGCTGCTGGAACAGGCCCAGGCTGTCGCGGTCGCCGGAGGCGAGGTTGCGCAGCCGTGATTCCTGCATCGCGGTGGCTATCGCGATGATCTGCCCCTTCTTGGGGACGTCAAGGCTGATGCCGGTGGCCACGATGGTCTGCGCGTTGGGGATCTGCTCGGCCGGCAGGTCCAGGCCCTGGATGTGGACGTCCTTGCCGGAGGCGCCGTCGAGGAGCTTGGTGACTTCCCTAGTCACCTCGGCGGTGTCGATGCCGGTCAGGCAGCCGCTGAAGGAGGCGGTGGTGGAGGCTTCGCTGGAGGACGCCATCATCATGGCGGTGCCCGCGAGCAGGAGTGGGGAGAGGACGACGACGCCGATGCCGGCGGCTATGCCCTTCAATCCGGTCCGCCTCCCGGAAGGCGGTCACGGGCCGGCGGACGGATCGCGGGCAGGGGAGGGTAGAGCGATGTCACAGCGAGGTCCTTGGTGAAGTCCCGGCGGCGCGTGCGTCGTTGAGGAAAGGGCGCGTTAGCCGGGTGGTGGGTAATTCGGGTGGCCCGGGTGCCGGTGCGAGTTGCCGCTCGCGCCGGCCGGGGCGTCGGGTCAGGTGTGCCAGGACATGGGGATACCTCCACGAGGCAGGGCGGGGATGTGCCATCGGCGGTGTCCGCCGGGCAGTTCCAAAACAGTAGGGGCGGATCCCCGGTTGCCGAAATCGTCTCTGATCAAGGCTCTGTTTCGGGGTTTTCGGCGGCGATAGCGCTCAACCGGGGATCGTGCCCTACAGTTTTGGCTCCTCCCCTCGCCCCTCACGTCGCAGACCGCGGAGCCGTCCGCTCGCATTCGGTCCTGTGAGGGCATCCAGGCGAGCTGGAGCGCTTCTCCCTCATCTCACCCGACCCGAATTGGGGTATCTCTTTGCCTTTTTCCCTGCACCAGGGTGACGCGCTCGGCGTCCTCGCTGGCCTACCGGACAACTGCGTCGACTCCGTCATCACCGACCCGCCGTACAACTCGGGTGGGCGGACGGCGAAGGAGCGCACCTCCCGGTCCGCGAAGCAGAAGTACACCTCCGTCGACGCCGGCCACGAGCTGCCGGACTTCACCGGCGAGAACATGGACCAGAGGTCGTACGGCTTCTGGCTGACCCAGATCATGACCGAGGCGCACCGGCTCACCAAGGTCGGCGGCACCGCCCTGCTGTTCACCGACTGGCGGCAGCTGCCGATCACGACGGACGCCATCCAGGCCGCTGGCTGGCTGTGGCGCGGCGTCCTGGCCTGGCACAAGCCGCAGGCCAGGCCGCAAAAGGGCCGGTTCACCCAGAACTGTGAGTTCATCGTGTGGGCGTCCAACGGCCCGATCGACGCCGCCCGCAACCCGGTCTACCTGCCGGGTCTCTACAGTGCCTCGCAGCCCAGCGGCAAGGCGCGCCAGCACATCACGCAGAAGCCGGTCTCGGTCATGCAGGAGCTGGTGCAGATCGCCCCGGAGGGCGGCACGGTGCTCGACTTCACTTGCGGCTCCGGTTCGACCGGGGTCGCGGCCCTGCTGGAGGGGCGCGATTTCATCGGCGTCGAGAAGACCAAGCAGTACGCCGAGATCGCCGCCGACCGCCTCACTGAGACGCTGCAACAGACTCTTTCTAAGGACGACTTGACGCTCGCCGTCTGAGGCTGCCCCTCGTGCGCGACGCGTCGATCGGGGCGCTTCGTACGTGTTCCCGCCGCGTCGCGCGCACCGGTATAGCAGCGATATCCCGGTTACCGAAACCGGGGATTCTCCGGATGGTTGAAGCCGCTATCCACGTCCAATGGCTGCGGCCCAAGGAGGCCCCTTTTCGTGCCTGAATCCATAAACCCATCGGAAGGCGCGGAGAAGGATCCGGTCCAGATATCCGACGCTCCTCCCCTCTCGGAGGAGGAAGAGATGGAGCCGGTTCGGCTGCCGGAGGCCGAACTGGCGAGGGTCGAGGCGAACGTCGCCATGCTGCTGGATCGCTCCGCAGAGCACGGCCGCCAGATCGACAGCCTCGCCGCCGCGCCACCGGATTCGCCGTTCGCTGCCTACGGGCTGCCGGGGTTCGGGGGCCTGCCGCCCACCCCTGCGCCGCCCGAGCCGCGTCCGATTCTCGAGCTGGAGGACGAGGAGTACGAGGACGAACTCGACGCCCTGTCCGACTGGGTCGATGACTTCCTCATGCGCGTCTACGGCGCGGAGGTCACCACCGGCGCGCCGTGGTGCGACCAGTGGCAGGAGCACCCCGACGTCGTCGCCTGGCTTCATGCCCTGTGGCTGGCCTACCAGCAGCACAAGGACGCCGAAGCCGGACTGTCCGGGCTGTTCGTGTGGCACAGGGACTTCCTCACCCACGCCATGGCCACCGTCCGTGCCGCAGGTGGACCGCTGTCCGCGTGCATGACCGACCCGGACCGGCCCGCGCACCGCCTGCTGCCCGGCCCCCGCCCCTCCAACCGGACGGCCGCCACCGAGGATTCCGAGGAAGGCGGGGGCCATGAGGAGACCGGCGAGCCGGGCCGGGCAGACGGATGACCGGCCACGAGGATCGGCCGCAGTTCGGCCTGTCCTTCGACCCCCGTGCCCTGACCGACCTGTTGCAGGCCCCCGTCGACATCCGCGACCTGGCGCTCGCCCAGCTCCAGGACGTCGTCAACGCCCGCCTCTCCGGCACAAAGCTCACCCGCGACCTCATCGGCTGCCGCAAGGTCTACGTCGATCACCGCAACGCCTGGCGCATCGTCTACGCCCAGCGGCCGGCACCCGCGAACTCCACTCACACCACCGAGATCCACGTCGTGGCCGTCCGTCCGCGCGAGGCGCACGACGTGTACGACGCCGCCCGCACCCGCCTTGGCATCCGCCGGCGCCCGCTGGGCGAGCGCACCCACGCGGCCCGCACCCGCTCGCCGCAGCTGGGCACCCGCCCGGCCGCCCCCAAGCCGGGACCACCGCCGTACGCGGTGCCCGGCCTTCCCCAACCCGCACTGCCCCCGACCCCGAAGGGCCCCGTTCGTTGACGCAGTTCCCCACCCTGATCGACCAGGTCGCCGCCGCCGTACTCGCGCCGGCTCAGGTGACCGAGAACCCACACCACCGCGCCATCCTCGACGTGTTCGTCGACGTCCAGGACCTCGACCGTCAGCTCGCCGAGCTGGCCGACGCCGAGCTTCCCGACGTCAGTCCCGCTGAACAGCTGAACACCCTGACCAACCTGCTCGTCGAGAGGATGGCGGCCGGGGCGGAGCTGAGCGCGCTCCTGTCCACCTCCTACTGCTGCACCGCTGGGTACGAGGCCGAGCCCTCGGCCGAGTACGAACCGCTGGACGACGAGGAGCCCGACTACGAAACGTACTTCGACGACTTCGGCGACTTCGAGGGGTTCGACGATTTCGAGGAGTCGGACGGTCTTGACGACTTCGTCCACCTCCACGAGGACGCGTGCGAGGAGTTCCTGTCCTGCCCCAGCCGCCCGCAGACGATCGTGCACGCCTGCCTCGCCGTCTTTGACGACGAGGGTGCCCCGGAGTACGTGAGCACCGCGGAGCTGGTCGAGCGCCTGCGCGATCTGCCCGGCCAGGCCGAGGGACGCTGGAACTACGCCGACCTCACGCCGCTGCGGCTGGGTCTGCTCCTGCGCGGCTATGGAGTCCAGCCCTGCAAGCCGCGCGCGGCCGACGGCAGCCGCTACCGGGCCTACCGGCGCGCCGACCTGCTGGCCGCCCGCCCGAACTGCTCCTGCTGAGGCATCCCGCCCTCGCGCGCACCCAGCGGGTGACGGAGAGGGACTGGGACCTGGTCGCCGCCTTCCACGCGCAGTGCTCCGAGCAGAACCTGCTGCGCCGCTGGGGCCGCACCCGCCTTGCGCCCCGCGACCTGTCCCGGCTGCTTGACCACGCGCAGTGCTGGATCGGCCTCGGCGCCGACGAGCGGCCTGTGACCCTGGTCTGCGTCGGGCCCGTCAGCCGGGAGCCGGGGGTCTTCGACCTCGGACTGCAGGTCGCCGACCACCGTCAGCGTCAGGGCATCGGCACGGCCCTGGCCAGCCACGCCGCCCGCCACGCCCGCATGCGAGGGGCCCACACCCTGTCCGCGTTCACCCAGGCGTCGAACGCGCCCATGCTCCGGCTCCTTGACCGGCTCGGCCCGACTTCGCATACCCGCGACGGACCGTATGTCGAGGTCCGACTCGGCCTGGAGGCGCTCGCCCCGAACCCAGGGACGGCTCCGACATGACCGCATCCCCGCCCGACGCCCTGATGCCCACCGCCCTCGATCAGCGGATCAAGGCCGCGGTGGGGTACGGCGTCGAGGTGCTGCGCCGTCACCGCGACGGCGGACTCCTCGACGCGCAGCACGCCGCCCTGGCCGACGCGCACCGCGAGCTGGCGGGCGCCGAGCGGGACGTCACCTTCCACCGTGTCCGTCTCGCTCGCCTCGCTGCCAGTGAACTGCCCGTGGATCTGGCGCTGTTCGTCCGGTTCGCGCGCATTCTCGATCAGCTGGCGACGGCCGCCGATGTCCGCGACGCGAAGCAGGCCGCGGCAGCCGCGGCGCTGGAACCGATTGAGGCCGCCGCTCCTCGGCACAGGCCACCGCAGATCGCGGCGAAGGACGTCGCGGCCCTGCTCGCCATCGCCCAGGGCGCAAAGCTGCACGAGCACCTCGTCACCCATCGCCTTGCCGTGGCGACGCCCACCCGCACCCGCATCTCCTACGCCCAGCTGCAGCACCTGGAGGAGATGGGCCTGGTGGAGCGCGACACGACGCACCCGGTGCACGCCGGGCAGCCCGTCACGCTCACCGATGCCGGCCGCGCCGTACTGACCCGACCCCGCCGAGGGGGCCCGCCCGGGACCACGCCCGCGCCCTTGCCGCCGGCCCTCCCCACCGTCTCCCGTGCCCGCCGCTGAGTCGAGGCCCCTGCCTCATGACGGCGCTGCCGGGATCACAACTGAAAGCACCGATGCCCTCCTACGAACCCGATTTCCGCCTCGACGGATACGAAGCCGTCAACGACCGTGTCGCAGACCAGTTCTGGATGCACATCGGCATCGAGCAGTTCGACATGACCCTCCTCGCCGAACATCACAGCGACGATGCCGAGCACAGCTTCTACGTGATGCACAACCGCGCCGTCACCTGGGGCATCCCCGGTGAACCGCAGCTGGTCGCCCTGCACCTCAAACGCGACCCCGCCGCGCGCACCTACCAGTTCGACCACAAGATGCTGCCGCTTGCGTCCATGGCCCAGTCCTGGCTGATCGCCCGTGGCTGCCCCGAGGACAAGATCCTCCTGCCCGACGGCATGGGCACCACGGCCGCGAACGACGCCACCCGCGCGCTGGAGCAGCGCCTGCGCAGCGACGGTGACCACTTCGCCCTGCTCACCAGCTACACATGCGACGACGAACCAATCGAGACGACCGTGATGCTGCGCGCCGTTGACGAGAAGGCGGCCATGCCCTTCCGCGTACTGCTCGAAGAGGTCGACACCACCGCGTGGACGCACACGCTGCGCGAGGGCGGCTTCCAGAGCTTCGAGGCAGCCACCCAGTGGTGGGAAGCGCACTGGAACGGCGACGAGCCATCGCTGCCGACGGGCTCGCCGGCGACTCGGCCCGCCACCGCCATCCCGGGCCTTCCGGTACGCCCCGCCCCGCCCCGCGGGCCGAGCCGCTGAACTCAAGCAGCAACAACGGTATTTCGCCTGTCCTCCGCGGTGAACTGACGTCAGTCGCGGGCGAGAGGGTGCGGAACATAGCACGCAATCCCCGGTTACCGAAACCGGGGATTCTCCGGATTCTTGTTTTCGGCCCGCACGGCATTCGCCCGGGGCTACTTCCGCATTCCCTCATCCCTGCCATGGAGGCAACTTCCTCATGCGCACCGCCCGTTTCACAGTGGCTGCCGCGATTCTCGGCACCCTGGCGCTTCCTGTCCTGTCCGCTCCGAGCGCGATGGCCGCACCCGCCGAAGCGCCTGCCTCGGCCCCGACCAGCCGTCCGTGCGACCGTCTCGGCCCGTGGGTGATCGGCGCGAAGGCCGTCACGATCCGGGCCAAGGCCACCAGCAAGTCCACGGCTCGCGGCGTCCTCTACCGGGGTCACAAGTTCACCGTCCACAAGACCCACGGCAATTGGCACTACATCACCGACAAGACCACCGGAGTAAAGGGCTGGGTGTCCGGCTCGTACGTCTACCGCGACGTGTACTTCTGCCTCGACTAGTCGACGGCGCCTCGCTTCGCATTCCCGCGCCCGTATTTCCGAATTGAAGGGAGCTTCTTCGTGCTCGATGACAGCGAAGACGTGATGGGCGTCATTACCGAGCGCATCGAGGACCGATTCCAGATGCCGCTCGCCGACCTGCGCCGGGCGGTGCAGGCGGCACCGCAGGCCAACCCCGAGGCCGCCACCGTCGTGCACTGGTTCGGCCTGCTCGCCGAAACACAGCAGGCCCTCGACAGCGCCGAGGACGCGCTCGTCGAGGCACTGGGCACCCAGCCGCCGGACGTACTCGACGATCCCGTCATGGAGTTGGCCCACCAGGTCAACGCCGCGGTCGCCTCCCGTGACGGCCGCGCCATGGTCGTGAAGTACCTCCTGGACCCCAATGCTCCCGGCAAGCGCGGACCCGGGGTGTGGCGCGGCGCGTCCCAGGCCGCTCGTCGCACTCCGGCACTGCCCACCTCTGCGCCCACGCTGCCCGGCGCGCGGAACACGACGGCGCGCGGGGCCACGCGGTGAACGTCACCGACAAGTCCAGCAGCTGTGATGCGGCACTGAAGGAAGCGTTCGGCGCCGAGGTAGCCGAGCTGTACGCACAGGTCACCCAAGGCGAGGCCAACGCCGCACTCCAGCGGGCGCTGGAGCTGCGCAGCTTCCTCGCCGTCGCCGAGGAGCAGGTGGCCCGCGTCCGTGACCGCGTCCATGCCGCGACGGGCCCCGACGGGGACATGGGTGACCTGTCCGCCGAGAACCTGCGGTGGGACGCGGACTGGCTGGATGCGGCGCTGGCCGCCCGCGACGGCTACAGCGCCGCACTCGACGAGCTGCTGCGCACCATGCCGGCGCCGGACAAAGCAGGCCCGGCACGCACCGGGTTGAGCCCCAAGATCACCGCCACCGCTTCACCCGCCCCGGCAGCACCCCGCGCCGGGGCGATGCGGATCCGACGTCCCTGAAAGTCCACCGATTGCCCCAGCCCGACATCCCGACCGAAGCCGTCTCCCAGCTCGTCGCCCAGCGCATCGAGGCGCTGTACGGACAGCCGCTCGCTGAACTCGAAGCGCTCGCCGACGCGACCCCCGAGACCACGCTGCTCGCCGCCCTGACCGGCACCCACAGCGACTTGGCCCTCGCCGAACGCAGCATCGCCTTCCAACTGCAGCGACTGCGTGAACTCACCTCCCCTGACCGGGAGATCGGCCGGTTCGCCGCCGGTCACATCCTCGACTGCGCCCGCCGCATCGCCGAGTCCGTCGCCACCCGCGACGCCTACGCCAAGAGCACCAGCGCGGTCCTGGGTGGTCTGCGTCGGGTGTCCGCCCCGGACACCCACCCGCCGGCTGCGCCGCTCCCGGCCACGCCGACGGTGACCACCTCCCGCACCCGCTGATCCACCTGTACCGCTTGAGGAGCCCTCTTCTTGGCCACCACCGCGCCGTCGCCCGCCACACCGAACGATCTCTTGGGCGTCACCAAGACCCTGGACCTGCTCGCTCCGCGCTGGAGCGTGTGGGTGCTGATGACCGTCTCCTCCCAGCCGCTGCGCTACGCCGAGTTCAAGCCGAGGCTGCCGTGGCTGGCGGACGGGCAGCTTCACCCCCGGCTGCGTCACCTCACCAACGCCGGCGCTATCGAGCGCACGGAGTACGGCCCGCGCCACGTCACCTACGGCCTCACCCGGCGTGGGGCCGCGCTACTGCCCGTCCTCTCGGTGATCGCGTCCTGGGGCGACACGTATCTGGAAAAGGAACTCGTCGCCAATAGGGACACCGGCGAGCTGGAGCCCGAGCGGATCGCGCCGGCCCAGAACATCGACGACGCCGTCGCGCTGCTCGCACCGCGGCACGCCGTCCCGATCCTGTTCTCCCTGCAGGCTCGCGGCACTGCGACCGCCAAGACACTGGCGAGTGAGGCCATGCCCGGATACGGGCTAACGGCCGTCTACAAGCCGCTGGAACGCCTGGCCGCCGACGGACTCGTCACCACCAGCGGAAGCGGCGGCTACCAGCTGACGACGAGCGGCCGGGCACTCGCCCCGGTCTTCGAGGCGATCTCCGCCTGGGCCATCGCCCCCGCCCACGAGTCCGATGTCCGCCGGGCTCGGGGGCAGGGCGGTGCACCGTCGCAGAACCGCTCCGGCCCGTGGGCGTCCACCCCGACTCGTCTTCCCACACCGGCAGTTCCGGCCACGCCGGCAGCCAGTCGTCCCGCGCTGAGCACGACGCCGCCGGACAGCCCGGCGTGGAAGAGCGGCGACCTGTTCTCCCACCAGATACCCGCCCGGCCGATCTCCCGAGCAGGAGGCCCGCGCCGATGACCCGTTCCCTGCCCGAGCCTTTTCTGCACGAACGCCGCGCGATCCGGACCCTGACCCTTGCGGGTCTGATCCGCCTGGTCACCGAGATCGACGACAACGGCCCCATCAGCCACCGGCGCGGCAGCCTTCAGGGCGCCTTCGGCGACCTCACCCCCGGGCAACTGCGCCACGCCATCGACGTCGCGCGCGACCTCGGCCTGGTCCATGCCGACGAGCAGGCACCCGACCGCTACCGGCTCACCGCGAGCGGCGAGGCCCTGGCCGAGGTGTACGACACCGCGGCCCGCTGGGCGCGCGCCCGCCATCTCCCCGAAGCCAGCACCGACTTCGTCACCCGCGTCCAGCACACCCTCCAGTTGCACAGCGGCAGCCCGCTCGCGTCCGGCTCGTGTCTGGAGCTGTCGGTGCCGCATCAGATGGTGGCCGAGTTCCTGCAGGCGTACCCCCGCATCCTCAGCCACACCGACGCCCGCTCCGCGCAGGAGCGGACGGAAGCGGGGCGCGCTGCGTGAGATCCCGTGTCGGACCGCGGCATGCCCGCCGCCCGGTCCCCACAGTGCTGCGCGGCATCTACCTGCCGCGCAGCACGGACGCCGCCGCGTTCGCCATGGCCACCTACGGCATCCCGCTGCTGGTCCTGGCCACCACCGACTCCGCAGCCCTGACCGGCCTGGCCTTCGCGCTGGAGTGGATTCCGCGCCTGGGTGCGTTCGCTTTCGCCGGGGCTTTGGTCGACCGCCATGGCACCACCGCAGTGCTCCGCTGTGCCTCGGTGGCCCGCGCCCTGGTCGTCCTGGCCGCCGCCGGCCTCCTGCCGCAGCAAGACTCGGGGCTCGGGGCGACGGTCACCGTCATGGTGCTCGCCGCGTCCACCGGGATCCTCACCGAGTGCTCGTACATCGCGATCGAGACCGCGGGCGGGGTGGCCAGCCGTGAGGCCGGAGCCCGCGCGCACCGGGTGCAGTCGGCGCTGCTCGGCATCGACCAGGTCGCGACCCTCTCCGGCCCCGCCCTGGCGGGCCTCCTGCTCCAGTGGAGCGGCGCCACCGGCATGCTGACGGTGATCGCCGTCTTCTCGCTGCTCACCAGCGTCCTCGCCCCACGCCAGTACCTGCGCTCCGAGCCCGCCGCAGCCCAGGCCAAGGCAAAGGGGCTGCGCACAGGATGGTCAACCCTGCGCGCGCTGCCGGCCCTCGGCTGGCTGGTGGCCGGACTGACCGTGTCCAACCTGGCCGTGGGCCTGCTGCAGGCCGCCGCTCCGGTGATCATCGTCAAGCAGCTCGGCCACACCACGGCCGACGTCGGGTTCATCTGGTCGGTGGCCGCCGCCGCCTCGCTCGGCGCGGTACTCCTGTGCCGCCGGGCGATCGACCGCTTCGGTCTGTGGCCGGTCGGCGTCGCCTCCGCCATGATCGCCGCCACCGCGTGCCTGGCCGTCTCCTTCGCGGACACGTACCACGCCTATCTCGCCCTGATCGCCGTCCTCATGGCCGGCGAGGGCGGCATGACCGTCGTGCTGCGCACCCTGCGCTCGCGCCTCATCCCCGCGGACGTGTTCGGCGCCACCCTCTCCCTGACGATCTTGGTGCTGTTGCTGCCCTTCCCGCTGGCCGGCGTCCTCGTCGCCCTCGTGCCGCCCGCTCAGCTCGGCCACGTCATCACCGTGTGCGCCGCGCTCCAGGCCGCGGGCCTGTTCACCGCCTTCGCCCAGCTGCGCGCCACGCCAGCCCTGCGCACTTCCTTCGGCCTGACCGCCTAGGCCGCCTTCCTGCCCACCTCCCGGAGATCCGCCATGCCCACGTCCCACGCCCCGTCTGAGCAGTCGGTCCTGCCGATATTCCGACCGTCGTTTCGCGCAGGATCGCGGCCCACCCTGACCGACCGGTTCCTGGCCTTCGACGCCGAACACCCGTACGTCTACCGCGCGCTGGAGCGCCTGACCGCCGAGCGGCTCGCCACGGGTGCCACCCGCGTCGGGCTCAAGGCCCTGTTCGAGGACCTGCGCTGGCAGTTGCCCGCGGGCGTGCGCGGCCTGAACAACAACTTCACGTCCTTGTACGCCCGCAAGTTGATCGACGACCACCCGCACTGGGCGTCGGCCTTCGAGCTGCGACGGCGTCGCACCCCCTGACCCTCGCACCTGTCTCAACCACCCCTGCCCTTCCACTGCTTGGAGCCTTGTTGTTCTCTCGTCCCGTCGTCCTGGTTGTCGCAGCCGCCGACATGGAGGCACACGCGTACCGTGGCACCTGCCTTGCGAACGTCGCCACCGTGTACGACGTCGTCCTGATCTCCGGCGCCGAGCCGACCTGGGAGAGGGAGTTCCTGCTCGACTACGCCGTCGCCGACCCCACCGACCAGGCGGCCCTGGCTGCGGCCGGGCGTGCCCTCGCTGAACGCTACGAGCTGGCCGGCGTGATGACGTGGACCGAGTGGTACCTCGTCCCTGTCGCCCGCCTCGCCCGCCAGCTCGGCCTGCCCACCACCGCCCCGGAAGCACTCCTGGGCTGCCGCAACAAGCGCATCTCCCGGACGCTGTTCGCCCGCCACGGCGTGCCCTCCGCCCTCTCCGTCGGCGTGCGCGTCGAGCGGGAGGCGGCCGATGCCGCCGCCCTGATCGGCTATCCCGTGGTCCTCAAGCCCGCAGCCCACGCCGCGAGCATGGGCGTCATCCGCGTCGATACCGCCGACGAGCTGCCGGCCGCGTACGCCTTCGCCGCGCAGACCGCCGACCGTGGCGTGGAGAGCAGCCAGGTCCTGGTCGAGGAGTACCTCGACGGGGAAGAGGTGAGCGTCGAGTGCGCCACCTACCAGGGACAAACCACCGTGGTCGCCGTCACCCGCAAGACCGTCGGCATGGCCCCCTTCTTCGAGGAGCTGGCCCACGTAGTCGACGCGAACGACCCACTGCTCGCCGACGTGGCCCCCGTCGCCGTCGCAGCCCTCGATGCCGTCGGCGTCACCGACGGCATCAGCCACGTCGAGATCCGCATCGTCGACGGCCGCCCCCGCCTGATCGAGGTCAACGCGCGCATCGCCGGAGACATGATCAGCCACCTCGTGCACCTGGCCACCGGCGTCGACCTGGCCCGCGCCGCCGCCGACATCGCCTGCGCAACCCCGCCCGACCTCACCCCAACCCGCAGTCAGGCAGCGGCAATCCGGCTGATCTACCCCGCCTACTCCGGCACCCTCACCGAACGCCGCCTCGACGCAGAGTTCTTCGACACCCACCACTGGGTCGAGCGCTACGTCTTCCACCGCAACCCCGGCGACCAGCTCCGGCTGCCCCCGAACGGCGACATGTTCAGCGCCCGCATCGGCTACCTGATCACCACCGGCCCCAGCGCGGAAGCCGCCACGAACCGCTCCACCCAGGCGTACCGCCACCTGTCCGTCCAGGTCACACCCGTCTAGACCGCCCGCCGCGCTCGCGCGCCTGCCCCTGATCCGGATGTCCCATTGACCGATCCCGACGCCGGCACAGACGGCGACGCCTACGTCTTCCCCCGCTATCTCGCCGGCAGCACCTACACCGGCGGTCCCGCGCTTGAGCCCCTGCTGGCTCTCGGCTGGGAACTGGCCCATGACGATCTCGGCAACGTGTACGTCGCCGCCCCCGACCGCAAGGTCCGCCTGGGTTACCTGCCCGAAGGCGACGACGACGGACTGTGGCGCATCAACGCCTACGAGGACCGTTTCGGCCCGCCCACCTGGGGCGTCAGCTTCAACGACATGTGCCCTACCGAGTTCGTCACCGCGTTCACCACGGCCCTGGCGGCGGCCTATCAGGCCGGGCCAGAGCACTACCTCGCCCGGCCCAACCTCGCCGACCCCGAACTGGACGCCTTCCACGCGATCGTCCCGCTGATCAACCGCGGCTGGAAGATCCAGCCGCGACGGTGGAACGTCATGGAATTGCGGACGCCGGACGGCATGGCCGGACTCGAATTCGCCACCGGACGTCTCGATGCGGAGAAGGAACTCACCACCCTTCAGGCCCGCTGGTATCTGCAGGGAGGCCCGACCAACGGATACGCCCGGTGGTACGCCACCGCGTCAACAAGCACTCCCACTTCACTGCTCACGGCCATCACCGAGAGCGTGTCCGACCCCGCGCCCCTGCCCCGCTGGAAGGACCAGATGCTGCGCGGCCTACGCGAAAGTGCCCAGCTCGTCCCCGTCATCCCGCCGCCGCCCCCGGTTCCCACGCCGCTCGATGTCCGGCGCACCGCTCCCCGTCGGGCTCCCGCGCTCACCACGCGCAGCGTCCCGCGCTGGAGCACCACGACCACACCGTCGGCAGTCCTGCCCGCCCGCCGCTCCGGCCCCCGCCGCTGAACGCCCCAGATGCCCCTTCGCCTGAGAGAGACCCTGTGGCTCTGTACGCCCAGCAGTTCTTCGACGACGTCCTCGAACTGCCCCTCCACCAGTCCACCGTCGTCGGCGACGCCCTGTACGCCGTTCCGCACCCCAACCCGCCGCTGTGGCTACGGATCGACTTCGCCCCCACGATCCGGCACGGCGAATACGACGGCCTGCGCCTGCGCGTCTTCCACTCCCAACGCGGGGTCCTCGACACCGCGTTCCTCCGCTTCGCCGACCACGGCACCTTTGAACGCCGAGACAGTGCCCGTGGGCTGGTGGCCGGCCGCGACGGCTATGCGGTAATCCGTGACTGGCACGCCCACAGCAGCCAGCCACCGTGGCACGGTGCGGACGGCACGGGCCTGCGTACGGCGATCGAGCAGTACGCCCAGTTCTGGTTTCCGCCACCCGCCACGCCCCACCCCTCGGCGCAGCCCGCCGCGCAGCCCACGACCGGGCGAGCGCCCCGTACTCGCTGAACCGGCCAACCCACTTCGGAGTCCTTATTGCCCTCGCCGCGTTGGTTCCCCTCGCACCGCCAGCCACCGCCGGCCGCCGCGCTCGGCCCACCTGCGCCGTCCGGCCCGAACGGCTTCTGGCTCACCGACCCGGACTTCCGTAACCGGCTGCACAGCGCGACGCTGACCCTCCTCGACATGGTCGAGGACTGCCTGAACGACGAGATCCCGCTCACCGAGATCCTCGACGGCGCCCGCGACCACGCCGAGCACATGCTCGGCGTCCCTCACGCATATGGCGTCCTCGTCGAAGCCGAGGCCGCAGCCCAGATCGTCCAGGCCGCTGGCCTGGATGCCGGATCGCCGTTCGGCCTGGCCACCGCCCAGGGGCTGGCCGGCATCGCGCAACTGCCCGTCGAGCAGCAACAGCAACTCGTCCGCGCCGCCGCCCGCCGCTACGCGATCACCTCACCTCCCCGTTCGGCCACCGGGCCGCCCGCTCCGCCCGCGCGCCCGTCGCCGGGCCGTTCCCGCTGACCCACGACCCGCTGGCCTGCTCCCGCCCGTACCCCTTGGAGAGTTCCTTCTTGCGCATCCGTCCCGCTCGCACCCTCCCGGTTGCTGTGGCCGTCGCCGCCTCGGTGACCGGCTCCCTGTCCTGGGCGCCGACCGCCTCGGCCCAGAGCACCGATCCCACCCCGTCCGCATCCGCGTCCTCGACTCCACGCAACGCGGCCGAGGAAGAGACCGGCGGTGTGGCCATCCTGAAGAAGGACCCCGGCGGCGACGTGCTCTCCGGCGCCTCCTTCGCCCTCTTCGACTCCGCGGGCAAGGAGGCCGCCAGCGGTAAGACCGACGCCCAGGGCAAGCTCGCCTTCCCAGATCTCGCGCCGGGCGTCTACCGCCTCAAGGAGGTCTCCAGCGGCAGCAACCTGCACGACACGGTCGACGACCAGGACGTCATCGTCACCCCCGGCACCGAGACGCCGCTCACGATCGTCGACCCGTTCAAGGACGCCTCGGTCCTGCTGAAGGCCAAGGACGACAAGACCGGCAAGCTGCTGGCGGGGTCCACGGTCAACATCGGCAGCGGCGACAAGACCCTCCTCACGCTGACCACGGGCCCGGACGGCACGGCCACCGGCAAACTGCCCATCAACTCCCGTACCGGCACGGACTTCTGGGTCAAGCAGATCAAGGCACCCGCCGGCTACGACCTCTACAAGCCCTCGAAGGACTTCAAGGCCAAGCCGGGCGACCCGGTGACGGTCACCACGACCAACGCCAAGACGGCAACCACCCCGCCGCCGACAGAGAAGCCCACTCACAAGCCCACCGACAAGCCCACCGAGAAGCCCACCGACAAGCCCACCGAGAAGCCGAGCGGCAAGCCCTTGCCGGGCAAGCCCGGCAAGGGCGAGGACACCCCATCCCCGTCCGACTCGGCCACCCCGGCCTCTGATGAGACCGAGTCGAGCACCGCGGCACCCGCCCCCGAAGGGTCGCTCGCGCACACCGGCGCCGACGCCACCCCGTGGCTGATCGGCGGCGCCGGCCTCCTGATCGCCGCCGGCGGAGGCGCCCTCGTAGCAGCCCGCCGCCGTCGCACGGACGACTCCACCGACGAGAGCTAACCCCTGCCGCAACACGGCCGAAGGCCCCCGGAATCACCAGATTCCGGGGGCCTTCGCGTGAGTGGACGAGCGGTCGGCTCCTGACGCGCCGTCTCCGATCGCGCTTCTGCGACCTGGCAGGTGCCCGCGCTACCGGACCCGGAAGATGACCGTCAGGAGCCGTTCGGCGCGCGCCCGCATCTGCGCATCGGGATGGGCCAGCGCCACGAGAAACAGCGCCGTCAGCAACGCCAGAAAGGGACTGGAAACGGCCGTGATCTGCACATCCATCGTCGTCATGGGCATGACGGTATCCCAAGGAGCCCGGACCTACACTTTCACTCCTGTACCCACCCAAGAGGTATGAGTCAAATCAAAAGGGTCAATCCAACAGGTGTGCTGGTCAGCCGCGTTGGTGCCCGCCTCGCACCACGAATAGGCGCCGCGCATCGTAACTGGACTGTTATCGAGCCTGATTGAGGGCGTCAGCCGGTCACGCGGCGGCCCTTCGTGGACTCGGCGTGTGTCAGCAAGCGACTCCGGCCCTCTTCCATGCCGCCAGGACTGCATCGAGCGCTGCTCGCCTTTCCGGGCCGGCGCCCAGGCCAAGTGCGAGATGGGATACGAACTGGCGGGCAGCGGGCAGGTCGAGGGTGAACACCGCGAGGACCCGCTCCAGAGCTTCGATGAGACCTTGCAGATCAATGTCATGGACGGCGTCGAGGTAGTCCGGCAGTACGCGGACCAGATGGACCTGGTCGCCGTCCCCGGCGGCGTTGATGAGAGTGGTGTGGCAGGTCCATACCGCCTCCAGTACGTATGGAGGAAGGATCAGCACCCGTAGGTTCTCGGGACGGTGGTCGGTGGTCACGCAGTCGCGGACGTGATCGGCGGCGATCTGCCAGGGCAGGGCGGGTACCAGGCTCAGGGCGTCGCTGACTATCCGGGCGTCGCTGTTCCACGCGAAGCTGCTGGGGAGCAGGACTGTCCGGTCGGCCGCGGCGACGGATCTCTTCATGCGAGAGATCTGCCACCGTCCCGCGGTGGTCATGCCCCGTTGTCGCAAACCGACGTTCGTTGGTCACCTGATGGCCTGGGCTGTCACCGAAGGCGCCCCGTTTCGCGGCGGCTCACGACTGCTCTCCGGCGGCCTCGGCGCGAGCAAGCTCCTTGAGCGCGACGCGAGCTGCTGGCGTGCCTGCAGGGCACTGCCAGAAGGCGTGGCCGGCGATCCGCTGTGAAAGCTGCAGCAGGAGGCGACGCTGCTCGGCCGCTCCACTGTTGTCTCCATTCGCCAGCCGCCCGTACGTGACGTACCAGGCGGTCTGCGTTGCAACGAGGTCTCGCGGGAAGGTGTGCCGAGTCATGCGACTATTAGAAACCCTGTTCGATTTTGGGGCCAAGTTCGCGGATGACGGGTGTGGCGCTTGCCAGCCAGTAGGGAGCGCTCGGCGCCCGGCTTACTGTGGACGGGCAACGATCTCTCCAGGGAGCACAACGAGTGACAGCGTCAATGGAGCGGCTCTGCGACTGGGTCGTCAACAAGGACAAGGTCTGGGTCCACGGCGACCGGATCACAGACGGCCATGTCGCTCTGGACATGCGCCTCACCCCGGGGCTCGATCCTGGCGAGGTCGCCCGGGACGGACAGTGGGTCCTCCGCAAGGCGCAGCCCTCACGCTGGGTGGCTGAACAGCACCCCGATCTCTCCGACGTCATCCCCGGGTCGGCCGACGGCTCGGACTGGAGCGAAGTTGCCTGGTCGGCCTGGGTGACCCGCGGACTGCGGATCGGCGCGCTGCGTGGCGCCGCGGTGGCCGTGGACCATGAGTGGCTCGCCCGGCTTCAGCCCGGCTATCGGATCGAGGGGTCTCCCGGACACGGGTTCCTGCGGATTGTGACCAAGAAGGCCGAGCCGTCACTGCTGACGGGCGGGGCTGCGCACCGGACGGTGGTCGGCGTCGTCATGCCCGCGTCGGTCGAGGGTTCGGAGGCGGTCCTGGAGGCCATCGTGCAGGACCTCAACGTCTAGGTTGACCGGGTGAGTACGCGGCCCCAGCTCCCAGGCGATCCCTCCGACCTGCACCTGCGCATTTCCTACGACGACGACCTCTGGGACACCCCGCAGGCGGACACGTTGGAGCGATGGAACGTGGCCGTCCTCCACCGTCGGCGTGTGCACGACGGAGTCCAGGGGGCGGCGGCCACGAGCAGCTGCGCTACCGGGGAGTGCTCCTCGTGCACGGTCGAAGACGCCACCGTGGGGTCGATGACGTTCTACCGGGTGCATCTCGACCGCGGCCGGAACGCCTACTGGGCCATGGAGGAGGAGTCGGAGGAGCTGTACGAGACCGGCCAGGTCCTCCTCGATCCCGAGACGGGCTCATTCACCAGCGAGGTCAGCGAGCTGCTGGAGTACGTCGGCTCCGGGCTGCTCGTCATGGACCGGGTGACGCTGGATCCCGCGTGGCGTGGACACGGCCTCGCCGCCGTACTCGGCAGCGAGGTGATCCATCGGCTCATGCCCGGCTGCCGGGCAGTTGCCTGCGCGCCCGGCGTCACCGACCTCAGCAGCCAGCGGCTGACGGACCTGGCCGAGTGGGACCGCGTCAACGCCAAGATCGCCCAGGGATGGGAGAGCCTCGGGTTCCGCCTCTACCGGGACAACATCTATTTGCTCTCTCCCGCCTCGCAGGATCTGGAGGAGCAGCGCGGGGCACTTCGAGGCCGGCTCACGGAACTCGGAGCCTCCTGGCGGACCGGGACATCATGAGGGGCGCCGCCGCGAGGTCCCCCACGGAAATCCCCAGCCACGACGCCGGGTCGGTGCCGCTCGCGGGTCTGGCGGAGCCTTCGGTGGCGGGGCGATCCTGTCGGGTTTCAAGCCGATCTTGTCCGGGTGGACGCACGCCGGCACGATCTGGTCGAGGGTGTAGCGGTGCCCGTCATCCGGATGGAATGGGCACTCCCAGGACGGCCTGTTGTAGATGACGAACTGGGGGCGGGGGTACCGGGTGGCTGGGCAGATGCCGCAGACCGGGCGGCTCGGGTCCCCGCGGTTCGGATCGATGTACGGCGGTCCGGCAGGTTCCGGGATCTCCATACCTGCCAGAGGGTAGCGGGCCCGTTTCGCCGAGTAGCCCGAGCTGCAGCCAACGGGCGGGCAGGACAGCAGTTCGCCGGTGGCAGACAAGGAAGACCACCCAAAGGACTGGTGGACACTGCAACGGCATGTCACCCTAAACGACCTTCCGGAAAACCCCAGGTCAGAGAGGTGATGCTGTGGCATTGGAAGCGGCGCGACCCGGATTCGCCACGACGGTCGCGGCCCTGCGGCTGCGCTCCTGGAAGCTCGGCGCCGGCCAGGCGATGGACGTGATCGACCAGTTCTCGCAGGCCGATTTCACCCACATCGTCGACGACCGTGCCGACGTGCACGTCAGCTCGCGCGACGGCCGGTTCTACCTCGGCTACTTCCCGAACGGCCGGCCCGGTGGCGCCGACGAGGACTGGGTGACGGGCGAGGGCTGGGTCATCGCCGTCACCGGTACCGCGAGCGTCCCCGGCTACCGCATCGCCTTCGGCACGGACACGCCGGCGGAGATCGTCGCCGAGGTGGTGGCCCGGATCCTGTCCACCTCCCGGCCCCTCTGACGGGCACGTCCGCCCCCTCTCTCAATGCGCCCCGCGTAACCTGCCCTCTGCTCGCGCGGATTCGTCCGCTACCGCTAGGAGAACGCCTTGGCCCCGCACTCGCCCGAGATGACCGTCGGCGACATCGTCGACGCACTGTCCGCCTTCGACCGTGACACGCCCGCCCGTCTCGCCATCAACCCCTTCTTCCCCATGGCCCACCGTTTGGGCGGCGTGGAGAAGTCGGTGGACGAGCGTGGCCGGCCGGTGGTCTACATTGCCGAGTCGCCGGAGGCCGAGCAGTTCGGTCCTCTGCCGCCCGCCGTGGCCGTCGCCCTGGCCTGGCAGGGGCCGGTCGATGCACCCCCGCGCCGACGGCGCGGCGCCACACAGCCGAACGACGGCCACTGACTCACCCTCGAACTGACGGAGGCGCCCTGCACCCGCACCACCCCATCGACCCCACCCACCCCGCCGTGCCGGACCCGATGTACTGGGTCACCCCGCGCCACCTTGCTGGTGACGATGGCATCCTCGCCGAGCGGATCGGTGACACCCTGACCGACCTCGGCTGGCGGATGTGGCCGACCTCCCGCAACTCCCTGCTCTACGTGAGCCCCGACGGCCTGCGCGGAGCCGAATGGATCCTCGCCGCCTACCCGTTCGAGCTGGGCGGCCTCCCGGTGGCCTGGCAGATGTCGGCCCGCCCGCATCCCACCTCGGCCCTGACCGAGTGGAACGCGTACTTCACCGCCGGCATACCGCACGAGGCCCTCACCGATTTCCTGCTCGCCCTCGACGCCAGCGAGACCCCCGACGCCGGGCTCGAGAACGCCGAGTCGGTGCTCGCCGCGCTCAACGCCCGAGGCTGGCTGCGGGACATGGACCGCCCGCGCACCACCGCATCCGACCCGGGCTTCTCCACGAACGTCTCGCTGGAGATGCTGCCGCCGCTCATCCACGACGCCGACCCCCGCGACGACCTGCTGGGGTGGCAGGCG
>NZ_JBEOVM010000097.1:0-24951 GCF_040295505.1 Streptomyces sp. NPDC002790
CCCGGACCCCGCGCCTCAATCGCCGGCGGGGCTTAAAAGATGCTGCTCAATCGCCGCAGGGGCTTAAAGAACCCGCCCGAGCGCCGCCCGGGCTCAAAGAACCTGCCCAAGCGCCGCCGGGCTTGAAAAGCCTGCCCAAGCACCGCCGGGCTTAAAGAACCTGACCGAGTGCCGCCGGGCTTGAGGAGAAGGGCCGGCGGAGCTCAAGTGGCTCAGCTCGCTGCCTCCAGGTCTGCCGGGCCCACGCCCGCCCTGCGGGCCAGTGCCACCGCGGCGAGGGTTGAGTGGACGCCGAGTTTGCCCAGGACGTTCTGCATGTGGGTGCGGACGGTGTGCGGGGAGAGGAAGAGGCGCTCAGCCACCGCCTTGCGGCCGAGGCCCGCCACCATGCAGCGCAGCACCTCGCGCTCACGCGGTGTCAGGGACTCGACGAGGCGCTCGGACTCGGTGCGGTGCTTGCGGGCCGCGGTCAACTCCCGTAGGACGCCCGTGAGCAGCGCGGGCGGCAGATGCGTCTCCTCCCGCAGCACGCCCCGTATGACGGTCAACAGGCGTGACAGGGAACAGTCCTTGGCGACCCAGCCGGACGCCCCCGCCTGCAACGCGAGCGCCGCGCGGCGCGGGTCGTCCCGCTCGGCGAGCACCACCGTGCGCACGGCGGGCTGGCCCGAACGGACGCCTGCCACCAGCGAGATGCCGTCGACGAGGCCGTCCTGCGCGGCGCTGTCGGGCACGACTGTCGGCGCGCGCATGCCCTGGAGCGATGCCGCGCCCAGGTCCGCGTCGATCAGCAGCACATCGAATCGGCGTCCCTCCGCGACCGCCCGGTCGAGGCAGCGCAGAGCGGCGGGGCCGCTCCCCGCGGCCGACACGTCGACATCGGGCTCGGCCGCGAGCGCCGCGGCGAGCGACTCGGCGAAGATGCGATGGTCGTCGACTACAAGGACCCGGATGCGTACCACGTGATTACCCCCTTCCCCGAGCTCCGGTGCGGAGCAGGGGATACCCCAACCTCGGGGAACGGATCAACGCGGGTACGGCGCCCGGAGTGCGGGTCGCCGCAGCCGCACGGCCGCCGCCGTGTGCCGAACCGCTTCCCCCGCTCCGGGCGTCGTACCCGGCTGTCTCGCCCCCTGATCGGCACCGGCCCCCACCGGTGCTGTCCTCAGACTAGAGGCGGAGGCCCGGAGGGGAAGTCAATTCGCAGAACTGGTTGGCGGTTGGCGGAGCAGTGACTGTCCTGCGCGTTTATGGTGATGCGCATGTTTCGCATCGAGACAGAAGTCGACAAGGAGCGCGCCCTTCTGCTCCGGTCGCTGCTGAGGGAGACCAACGCGGCGGCGTCACCGGACCTTCGCGAGCTGCGCGGCACCCCTGCCGACCAGCATGTCCCGCTCCAGGTATGGGTGTTGGACGAGGAGGGCGCACTGGCGGCGGGGCTCGACGCGTACACGTGGGCGTTCTGGCTGCACGTGGATCTGCTCTGGGTCGCCGAGCAGCACCGCGGGGCGGGCCTCGGCTCCCGTCTCCTCGCGGAGGCGGAGCGCATCGCGCACGAGGAGCACGCCTGCGTCAGCTCCCGCGTGGAGACCTGGGACTTCCAGGCTCCGGGCTTCTATCGGCTGCACGGCTACGACGTGGTCTCCGTAATCCCGGACTACCCGCCCGGAATCAAGGAGTTCACGCTGACAAAGCGGCTCGGCTGAGCCGCCGCGCCAACACACCCACCAAGACCTGGGCCCGTGCGCGGAGCGCACTATGAGACACAGTCAGGCGCCCGGCTTCTATCGGCTGCACGGCTACGACGTGGTCTCCGTGATCCCGGACTACCCGCCCGGAACCAAGGAGTTCACGCTGACAAAGCGGCTCGGCTGAGCGGCCGTCAGGACTCGCGGCGGGCGCCTGCCGAGGGCACCGCCGGGAAGACGCGCGGCGTCGTGAAGCCGGCCTCGGTGAAGGCGGTGGTGATCGCCTTCGTGACGGTGTCGGCGTCGTCCGACTCCACCAGGACGACCGCGGAGCCGCCGAAGCCGCCGCCCGTCATCCGCGCCCCGAGCGCCCCGGAGGTCATCGCCGTGCCGACGACCAGGTCGAGTTCCGGGCAGGAGATCCGCAGGTCGTCGCGGAGCGAGACGTGGCCCTGGACGAGGATCGGGCCGATGGCGCGCACGTCGCCCGCGTCGAGCAGCTCGATGACGCGCTCGACGCGGTGGTCGTCGGTGACGACGTGGCGGACGTAGCGGACGACCTTCTCGTCGACCCCGGCCAGCTCCAACTCCGCGACGGACGTGCCAAGTTGCGCGTATGAGACGTCGCGCAGGTGGGTCACGCCGAGGACGCGGGCGCCCTCCTCGCAGCCCGCGCGCCGCTCCGCGTACGCGCCGTCGCCCAGCTCGTGCTTGACGCGGGTGTCGACGACGAGGAGCTGGAGGCCGTGGGCCGCCAGGTCGAAGGGGACCTGGCGGATCGACAGGTCGCGGCAGTCGAGGTGCAGCGCGTGCCCCTCGGTGGCGCAGGACGAGGCCATCTGGTCCATGACGCCGCACGGGACGCCGACGAAGGCGTTCTCGGCGCGCTGGGCGATGACCGCCAACTCGGCTCCCGTGAGCCCGAGTTCGTACAGGTCGTTCATCGCGTACGCCGTGACGACCTCGAGGGCGGCCGACGAGGAGAGGCCCGCGCCGGTCGGGACCGTGGAGGCCAGCTGGATGTCCGCGCCGCCCACCGTGTGGCCCGCGTCGCGCAGCGCCCAGACGACGCCCGCCGGGTACGCGGCCCAGCCGCCCTGGCCGTACTTCGACAGGGGGGCAAGTTCGTCGACGCGCAGTTCCACGACGGGGGCGTCGATGTCGGCCGAGTGCAGGCGCAGGACGCCGTCCTCGCGCCGGGCCACCGCGGCGACCGCGGTGTGCGGCAGCGCGAGCGGCATGACGAAGCCCTCGTTGAAGTCGGTGTACTCGCCGATGAGGTTGACGCGGCCGGGGGCCGCCCACACGCCTGCGGGCTCGTACCCGTACAGGTCCTTGAACTGGGCGTCGACGGACATGAGTTGGCTACCTACCCCTGCTACTGGTTACCCGCTACTGGTTACTGCTGGCGCGCCTGGGCGAACGCCCAGGCGTCGGCGACGATGCCCGCGAGGTCCGCGCGGGACGGGTTCCAGCCGAGGCGCTCGCGCGCGGTGTCGGCGGAGGCGACGAGGACGGCCGGGTCGCCGCCGCGGCGCGGGGCGACGACCTCGGGGATCGGGTGCCCGGTGACCTGGCGGACGGTCTCGACGACCTCGCGGACGGAGAATCCGTTGCCGTTGCCGAGGTTGCAGATGAGGTGCTCGCCGGGCCGCGCGGCGTCGACGGCGAGGAGGTGGGCCTCGGCGAGGTCGGCGACGTGGATGTAGTCGCGGATGCAGGTGCCGTCGGGCGTCGGGTAGTCGTCGCCGAAGACGTTGATCGCCTCGCGGCCGCCCTGCGCGACCTGGAGGACGAGCGGGATGAGGTGCGACTCGGGGTCGTGCCGCTCACCACAACTTCCGTATGCACCAGCCACGTTGAAGTACCGGAGCGAAACGGCCGCGAGACCGTGTGCGTTCGCCTCGCCGGTGATCATGTGGTCGACCGCGAGCTTCGAGGCTCCGTACGGGGAGGTGGGCGCGGTCGGGTCGGTCTCGGTGATCGGTGTGTTCACCGGCTCGCCGTACGTGGCCGCGGTCGAGGAGAAGACCAGCTTGCGGACGTCCGCGGCGCGCATCGCGGCGAGCAGCTCCATGGTGCCGCCGACGTTGTTCGCCCAATACTTCTCGGGCTTCACGACGGACTCGCCGACCTGCGAGAACGCGGCGAAGTGCAGCACGGCGTCGTACGAGGAGTCGAGCCACTTGCCCGCGTCGCGGATGTCACCTTCGACGAACGTGGCGCCCGCGGGCACGCCCTCGCGGAAGCCGGTGGAGAGGTTGTCGAGGACGGTGACCTCGTGGCCCGCCTCGACCAGGTGCTGCGCGACGACGCTGCCGACATAGCCGGCACCGCCCGTGACCAGGTACTTCTTGGAAACGGTCTGTCCCATTACTTGCTCGCTACCTCTCGCAGTCGCTCGGCCGCGGTCTCCGGCGGCACGTCGTTGATGAACACGCTCATGCCGGACTCGGAACCCGCGAGAAACTTCAGCTTGCCGGAAGTGCGTCGGATGGTGAAAAGCTCGAGGTGCAGCGCGAAATCATCGCGGTTGACACCCTCGAACTCGTCCAGCGGGCCGAACGGGGCCTGGTGCCAGGCCGCGATGTACGGCGTCACCGGCTGGTTCTCACCGAAGATCCGGTCGAAGCGCCTCAAGAGTTCCAGATAAATCTTGGGGAACTCTGTGCGTGCGTCGTCGTCGAGCGCGAGCAGGTCCGGGACCTGCCGCTTGGGGTAGAGGTGCACCTCGTACGGCCAGTGGGCGGCGTAGGGAACGAAGGCCACCCAGTGCTCGCCTTCGAGGACGATGCGACTGCCGTCCTGCATCTCCTTCTCCACCACGTCGGCGAAGAGGTTCCGGCCGCCGGTCTGCTCCTTGTGCTCGGCGGCGGAGCGCAGCATCAGGGCCGTGCGCGGGGTCGTGAAGGGGTAGCCGTAGATCTGGCCGTGCGGGTGGCCGAGGGTGACGCCGATCTCGGCGCCGCGGTTCTCGAAGCAGAAGACCTGCTCGACGGAGTCGAGGTGGGAGAGCTCCGCGGTGCGGTCCGTCCACGCGTCGAGGACGAGGGCCGCCTGCTCCTCGGTCAGGTCCGCGAAGGACTTGTCGTGGTCGGACGTGAAGCACACGACCTCGCAGCGGCCCGCGTCCCCGGCGAGCGAGGGGAAGCGGTTCTCGAAGACCACCACGTCGTACGCGGAGTCGGGGATCTCGCTCAGCCGCTCGCCCTCGGAGGGGCACAGCGGGCACTCGTCGGCCGGCGGGTGGTAGATCCGGCCCTGGCGGTGCGAGGCGATCGCCACGGAGTCGCCGAGCAGGGGGTCGCGGCGGACCTCCGACGTGGTGACGGTGGGGTCGAGGGGACGGCGGTCGACCGCGTCCCGGACGACGTCGTCGCGCGAGTCGTAATAGATGAGCTCACGACCGTCGGCGAGCCGGGTCGACGTCTTCTTCACGTCCGATGCTCCTCATCACACCAACCAAACAGAACCAAACACAACAAAGCATAAGGCAACAGCTAGCCACGTCAAGAGGACGCGAGGTCTCGATCACAATCCAACAAAGAACGTCACTCTTACTGTTCACTTATTGAAGCCGGAGGCGTAGGTTCCGGACTGTTTCAGTTCGCGCAACGAAGCGAGATCTTCATGCTGTCCCCCACAACAACCCTGGCCGAGGGACTCCGGCTGCCCACCAACGGCCTCGACTACGCGATCATGGCGATCTACTTCGTCGTGGTGCTGGGCATCGGCTTCGCCGCCCGCCGCTCCGTGAAGACCAGCCTGGACTTCTTCCTGTCCGGGCGCTCCCTGCCCGCCTGGGTCACCGGTCTCGCGTTCGTCGCCGCAAACCTGGGTGCCACCGAGCTCCTCGGCATGGCGGCCAACGGTGCGCAGTACGGCCTCTACACCGTGCACTGGTACTGGATCGGCGCCATCCCCGCCATGGTCTTCCTCGGCCTGGTGATGATGCCCTTCTACTACTCGTCGAAGGTGCGCTCGGTCCCCGAGTTCCTGCTGCACCGCTTCGGCCCCTCCTCCCACCTGCTCTCCTCGATCATCTTCGCCGTCTCCTCGGTGCTGATCGCGGGCGTCAACCTGTACGCGATGGCCCTGGTCCTCCAGGCGCTGCTCGGCTGGCCGCAGTGGGTGGCGATCGTCATCGCCGGCCTCTTCGTCCTCGCGTACATCACGATCGGCGGGCTCTCCTCGGCGATCTACAACGAGGTCCTGCAGTTCTTCGTCATCCTCGCCGCGCTCATCCCGCTGACCATCGTCGGCCTCAAGCGCGTCGGCGGCTGGGACGGCATCTCGGACTCACTGTCCAGTTCGCACGGTGATTCGTTCATGACGGCCTGGCAGGACACGGGCATCGGCGAGGCCAACCCGCTCGGCGCCAACTGGCTGACCATCGTGCTCGGCCTCGGCTTCGTGATGAGCTTCGGCTACTGGACGACGAACTTCGCCGAGGTGCAGCGCGCGCTGTCCGCGAAGAACCTCTCCGCCGCCAAGCGCACCCCGCTGATCGCCGCGTTCCCGAAGATCCTCATTCCGATGGTCGTCGTGGTCCCCGGCCTGATCGCCCTGGTCATGGAGCCGTCCATCGGCAAGTCCGCCGACGGCCTGCAGTACAACGACGCCATCCCGGTCCTCATGCGCGACCTGCTCCCCAACGGTGTCCTCGGCATCGCGGTGACCGGCCTGCTCGCCGCCTTCATGGCGGGCATGGCGGCCAACGTCTCGTCCTTCAACACGGTGTTCACCAACGACATCTGGGGCGCGTACATCAAGAAGGGCCTCAGCGACCGGTACTACCTGCAGACCGGCCGCGTCGTCACCGCCGTCGGCGTCGTGATCGGCATGGGCACCGCGTTCATCGCGGGCAGCTTCAGCAACATCATGAACTACCTGCAGACGCTGTTCTCGTTCTTCAACGTCCCGCTGTTCGTGGTCTTCATCATCGGCATGTTCTGGAAGCGGACCACTCCCGCCGCCGGTTTCTGGGGCCTGCTTTCGGGCACCGTGGCCGCGATGGTGAACTACTTCTGGTTCTACAAGCAGGGCGTCATCTCGATCCCCTCGGACCAGGGCGCCAACTTCGTGTCCTCGATCGTCGCCTTCGTGGTCGGCGCGGTGGTGATGTTCGTGGTCACGCTCTGCACGAAGTCCAAGCCCGCCGAGGAGCTGGCCGGTCTCGTGTACGGCACGAAGTCGCCGGGCATGGAGGAGCCGCCGGCCGAGGGTGACGACGCCTGGTACCGCAAGCCGGCCCTGCTGGGCTGGGGAGCGATCGTCCTCGCCGTCATCTGCTACATCCCGTTCTCCTTCTGAGGTCCGAGGTAACACGACATGAGCGACGAAATGAACCAGCACGTCGAGGAAGTGAAGGAACTCGAGGCCAGGTCGGCGACGGCGGCCCGCCTCTTCGACGTGCGACGCATCATCGGCGGCCTCTTCGTGGTGTACGGCGTGATCGTCACCATCGCCGGCCTCACGGCGTCCGACGCCGACCTCAAGAAGGCCCAGGACATCAACATCAACCTGTGGACCGGCATCGGCATGCTGCTCCTCGGGGTGTTCTTCCTGGCCTGGATGAAGCTGCGCCCCACGGAGCCGCCGGCCGCGGCCCCGGAAGAGCCCGCGGAGCCGTCGGAGTAACGCACAAGGCCCGTTCCGCCGAAGCGGAACGGGCCTTGACTGCTGGAGCGCCGGGCAGGCCTTGCACCTGCATCTCCCCGCAGGAAGCGGGACGTCTTTCCTTGGACCACCAACGCACGGTCGTTCACCGCGAGTTGCGGCGACCAACGCAAGATCAACTATAGCTCAGGACTCCGGCTCCGGCGAGCCCACCGGGCCCGCCCGGTCAAGCAGCCCCGTGCGCGCGGCGAGCGCCGCCGCCTCCAGGCGCGAGCCGACGCCCAGCTTCATCAGGACGCGCTGCACATGCGTACGGGCCGTGGACGGGGCGATGCCCATGCCCGCCGCGATCAGCCGGGTGTCCTCGCCGTCCGCGACCCGCACCAGGACCTCGACCTCGCGCGGCGTCAACATCTGGAGCAACCGCTGCCCCTCGTCGTCCGGCTGGGCCGCCGGGTTGAGCAACTCCCCGAACGCGCCCTGGAGCAGGGCGGGCGCCACCGCCGCCTCCCCCGCGCGCGCCTTCATCAGGGCGCGTTCGACACCCTCTATGCGCTCGTCGTGCCGTACGTATCCTGAGGCGCCGGCCGCGAAGGCCGACGCGATGCCTCTGGGCGAGGGGACGGGGCCAAGCACCACGACCGCCACCTGCGGGCGCTCGCGTTTGATGCGGACCACCGGGTCGAAGGTGCCGGGCTCCGCGGGTGTCGCCGTGCCCAGCAGGCAGACCTCGGGCGCCCGCGAGATGACCAGATCCGCCGCTCCGGCCACCGGTGCGGCAGCCGCGAGCACCCGGTGCCCGCGCAGCTTCAGGGCCGAGGCCAACGCCTCGGCCAGCAGTCGGTGGTCGTCGACCACCATCAGCCGCACTCCCATCGGGCCAACCCCCCAATCCACCCCGGGTGTCCCCGCGAACCCCCGGGCCCCCCAAGGACAGGCGAGCCCCCCGACTCCCCGTCCTGCTTCATGCCCCGGAAGCTACACGCTTGTTCGAGGTTGCGCGCCCCTTACCGACCAGAAGCGGCCCTCCATGCTGAAATCCAGTGCATTGAGGGATGTTTGGGAGTACACGACCACTTCCGGCCGGTGTCTCAGCCGGTGCCGAATCCAACCGCCGTGTACCGCTTGCCGCCGTCCGCGTAGGGCTCGCCGATCAGGGGCTGGGCGAGGAACAATCTCCCCTTGGAATAGCGGAGTTCGGAATTCGAGCGGCCCGGCGCCAGGCCGGTGATCATTTCCCGGACGGCGGGCGTCGCCGGCGTTTCCACCAGCGTCGACTGCTTCATGGTCCGGGGGTCGATCGTGACGATCCGGCTGCCCTTGTCGGCGGATCCCGTCTTGAACGCCAGGAGGTTCCCGCCGTCCATGCGCACCGGGAAGATGTCATGGTGCGCACCTCCCGTGACGCGGTCGCCCGTGCGTTTTCCGGTCTCAAGGGAGTACGACACGATCTCGTTGGACCGCCCCGCGCCGGCGTCGGCCTCGGGCGGCGGCGTCGCGAAATAGATCCGACCGCTACCGACGGTGATCTTCGCGCAGCCCTCGGTCTTTCCGACCTCGCAGGCGAAGTCGTACTTCTTGGGGTCGATGGCGATCCTGCTCGCGAGCCTGCCGCGACCGTCCAGGGCGAATACGTCGGTGATGGTGTCCGCCGCGTCGACGCCCTTTCCCACGCCGAAGACGACCGGCTTGGTGGACAGGACCTTTACGTTGTCGAGGCCCTTGGCGAGTTTGTAGGACCACTTGGGCTGGCCTGTGACCGGGTCCAAGAGCTGGACGTCGTACGTCGCGTGCTTGCCGTAGGTGCCGCATTTGCGGACCGTCACGAGCTGGGCGCCGCCGTGGTAGCCGAGGTCCTGGCACTCGCCGGTGTCGGGCTGCCACAGGATGCTGCCCGACTTGACGTCGAAGGCGGCGCCGCCGTCGAGGCCGCCGCCCGCCGCGAGCGTGTTGCCCGAGAGGGAGAGCTCCTCGAAGATCCGCCGGTTCGAGCCCTGGCCCAGGCTCTGCGTCCAGAGCTTGTGCCCCGTGTTGACGTCGAAGACGGTGATCTGGCTGCACGGCCTGTGGTCGCCGTCGGCGGGCCGCTTGCCCGCCTCACTGACCACGGCCGCGAGCGCGTCGTCGGTGACGGTGTCCGTCCCCGCGCACGTCTGCCCCGACAGCGGGAGGGTCCAGGTCTTGCGGCCGCTCGCGGCGTCGTATCCGACGAGCTGGTTCACGCCCGCCTTGGCGTACGTCCGGTCGGTCAGCCAGGAGCCCTGGACGCTGTCCACCTGCCGCTTCGCCACCTTCGGCGCGGGCAGCCGCAGCGTCACCCTGGCCGACGGGTCGGCCGGGGCCTGCTCCGCCCCGGAACCGCCGAGGCCGTCGCCGTCCTTGTCGGAGCCCGTGGAACCCGCGGTGGGGTCGTCGCCGGACGTCGAGGCGTAGAGGAAGCCGCCGCCGACGATCAGCGCGAGGGCCACGACCGCGGCGCCGATGACGAGCGCGATCGGCGGCACTCTTCTGCGGGCGGGCGACTGCGGACGACCCTGCTGGGCCTGCTCGTACTGCGACTGCTCGCGCTGGAGCCGCTCGTACTGGTCCTGCCCGTACTGGTCCTGCCCGTACGGCTGTTGGCCCAGGCGGGTCCGGGCCTCGGGCGGGAGCGGTGTGCGCAGGGTGCCGTAACCGGGGGTGGTGTACGGAGGCATGGGCGGTGGGGCGCCGAATTCTCCCTGCGGGGACGGGGGTTCGTTCGGCGGGCGGGGTGGGGGTGGCTGGGTCATGACCTGGGTACCTCGGGGACGTTGAGTTTCGGCAAGGCCAGTCGCCGTGGGCCGGACCGCACGTTCTCGTCCCGGCGGCCCTTTTCTATCACCCGCCCCCGACGCCGAGCTTCACTCAGGCGTCCTCGGCCAGCTCCATCCAGCGCATCTCCAACTCCTCGCGCTGCGCGACCAGATCGCGCAGCTCCGCGTCGAGCTTCGCGACCTTCCCGAAGTCGGTGGCGTTGTCGGCGATCTGCGTGTGCAGCTTGGTCTCCTTCTCGGAGATCTTCTCCATCTGCCGCTCGACCTTCTGGAGTTCCTTCTTCGCGGCGCGCACATCGGCCGCGGAGGGCCCCGCCTTCGCTGCCACGGCCGGGGCCGCCGCGGGGGCGGGGGACGCGGCCGCGATCATGCGCTGCCTGCGCTCCAGGTACTCGTCGACGCCGCGCGGCAGATTCCGCAGGGTGGCGTCGCCGAGCAGCGCGAACGTGGTGTCGGTGGTGCGCTCCAGGAAGAACCGGTCGTGGGAGATCACGACCATCGAGCCCGGCCACCCGTCGAGCAGGTCCTCGAGCTGCGTCAGCGTCTCGATGTCCAGGTCGTTCGTCGGCTCGTCGAGGAAGAGGACGTTCGGCTCGTCCATGAGGAGGCGCAGAATCTGGAGCCGACGCCGCTCGCCACCGGAGAGATCTCCGACCGGCGTCCACTGCTTGTCCTTCGCGAAGCCGAACTGCTCGCACAGCTGGCCCGCGGTCATCTCACGGCCCTTGCCGAGGTCGACGCGGTCGCGGATCTGCTGGACGGCCTCCAACACGCGCAGGGAGGAGGGGAGTTCGGTCACGTCCTGCGAGAGGTAGGCGAGGCGGACCGTCTTACCGACGATGATCTTTCCGGCGGTCGGCTGGACATCACCCTGGCTGCGGGCGGCCTCGTCGAGGGCGCGCAGCAGGGACGTCTTGCCCGCGCCGTTCACCCCGACCAGGCCGACTCGGTCGCCGGGGCCGAGCTGCCAGGTGAGGTGCTTGAGCAGCACCTTCGGTCCGGCCTGGATCGTCGCGTCCTCCACGTCGAAGACGGTCTTGCCGAGCCGGGCGTTCGCGAACTTCATCAGCTCGCTCTTGTCGCGCGGCTCCGGGACGTCGGCGATCAGCTCGTTGGCCGCCTCGATGCGGTAGCGCGGCTTGGAGGTGCGGGCGGGGGCGCCGCGGCGCAGCCAGGCCAGCTCCTTGCGCATCAGGTTCTGCCGCTTGGTCTCCTCGGTCGCGGCGATCCGCTCCCGCTCGGCGCGCGCGAACACGTAGTCCGAGTAGCCGCCCTCGTACTCGAAGATGGTGCCCTTCTGCACGTCCCACATGCGGGTGCAGACCTGGTCGAGGAACCAGCGGTCGTGCGTGACGCAGACGAGGGCGGAGCGGCGGGCCCGCAGGTGCTGGGCGAGCCAGGCGATGCCCTCGACGTCGAGGTGGTTCGTCGGCTCGTCGAGGACGATCAGGTCCTGCTCGGCGATGAGCAGCTGGGCGAGCGCGATACGGCGCCGCTCGCCGCCGGAGAGGGGGCCGATGACGGTGTCCAGGCCCTGCGGGAAACCGGGCAGGTCCAGGCCGCCGAAGAGGCCCGTGAGCACGTCGCGGATCTTGGCGCTGCCGGCCCACTCGTGGTCGGCCATGTCGCCGATGACCTCGTGGCGGACGGTGGCCTCGGGGTCGAGGGAGTCGTGCTGGGTGAGGACGCCGAGGTGCAGGCCGCCGTTGTGGGTGACGCGTCCGGTGTCGGCCTCCTCCAGCTTGGCGAGCATCCGGATGAGGGTGGTCTTGCCGTCTCCGTTGCGTCCCACGACGCCGATCCGGTCGCCTTCCTGTACGCCGAGGGAGACGCCGTCGAGGAGGGCACGGGTGCCGTAGACCTTCGAGACGTTCTCGACGTTGACCAGATTGACTGCCATTTCGCTCCGCTCCGGGGGGTGGGCCACGGGGGTGGGCCGACTTTCAAGCGTAGTCGGCCCACCGGAGGACCCGGCCACCCGTTCCCCCCGCCTCGGGGCTCCGCCCCGAACCCCGCGCCTCAATCGCCGGCGGGGCTTGAAAGATCAAGCCCCGGGGCTGGGCCCTGTGCCGGGTCAGAGGAGGGTGGCGCCCGGGGCCGGGGCGGGGGCCGCGCGGGCTGTGTGGCAGAGGCCGGACTCCGAGAGGGCCGCGGCCACGCGCTTCGCCGAGGACTCGTCCGCCGCGAGGAACGCGGTCGTCGGACCCGAGCCCGAGACGAGCGCGGCCAGCGCCCCCGCCGACCTGCCCGCCTCAAGCGTGTCCTTCAGGGACGGGAAGAGGGAGAGCGCGGCGGGCTGCAGGTCGTTGCTGACCGTGGCCGCGAGCGCCTCGACGTCGCCGGTGCGCAGCGCCTCCAGGAGGGCGGGCGCCGCGACGGGCTCGGCGGGAGCGTCGGGGCTGAGGCGGTCGAACTCGCCGTACACCGCCGGGGTGGACAGGCCGCCGTCCGCCGCCGCGAACACCCACCAGAACTCCCCACCCACGTCGAGGAGTTCGAGCTTCTCGCCCCGCCCGGTACCGAGCGCCGCACCGCCGACCAGGCTGAACGGCACATCGCTGCCCAACTCGGCGCAGATGTCGAGAAGTTCGGAGCGAGGAGCGTTCGTGCCCCAGAGCGCGTCGCAGGCGAGCAGCGCGCCCGCGGCGTCCGCGGAGCCGCCCGCCATGCCACCGGCGACGGGGATGTCCTTGGCGATGTGGATGTGGACGGCGGGTTCGCCGAGGCCGTGCCGCGCGGCCAGCGCGTACGCCGCCCGCGCCGCCAGGTTCGTACGGTCGAGGGGGACCTGGTCGGAGCCGGGTCCCGTGCAGGTGAGCGCGAAGGTGTCCGCCTCCGCCACCGTCACCTCGTCGTAGAGGCCCACCGCCAGGAACACGTTCGCCAGGTCGTGGAAGCCGTCGGGGCGGGCGCCGCCGACGGCGAGCTGGACGTTGACCTTGGCCGGTACGCGTACGGTCACCGATGTCACTGCTGCTTGGCCTCCGCGATGCGGGCGAATTCGTGGACGGTGAGCGCTTCGCCGCGCGCCTGCGGGGAGACGCCTGCCGCGACGAGCGCCTCCTCGGCGGCCTGCGCCGAACCCGCCCACCCGGCGAGCGCCGCGCGCAGCGTCTTGCGGCGCTGGGCGAAGGCGGCGTCGACGACCGCGAAGACCTCTTGCCGTGACGCGGTCGTCGGGATCGGTTCCGTGCGGCGGACCAGGGAGACCAGGCCCGAGTCGACGTTCGGAGCCGGCCAGAAGACGTTGCGCCCGATGCGGCCGGCGCGCTTGACCTCCGCGTACCAGTTGGCCTTCACGGACGGGACGCCGTAGACCCGGGAGCCGGGGTCCGCGGCAAGCCGGTCGGCGACCTCGGCCTGCACCATCACGAGGGTCCGCTCGATGGTCGGGAAGCTCTCGAGCATGTGGAGCAGGACGGGGACCGCGACGTTGTACGGAAGGTTCGCGACGAGGGCGGTGGGGGCCGGGCCGGGGAGCTCGGTGACCTGCATCGCGTCGATGTTGACGAGGTCGAAGGCGTCCTTCTTGGCCGGGAGGCGGGCCTCGATGGTGGCGGGCAGGGCCGAGGCCAGTACGTCGTCGATCTCCACGGCCGTGACGTGGCGCGCCGCTTCGAGGAGGGCGAGGGTGAGCGAACCGAGGCCGGGTCCCACCTCTACGACGGCGTCGTCCTCGGTCACTTCCGCGGTGCGGACGATGCGGCGGACGGTGTTGGCGTCGATGACGAAGTTCTGGCCGCGTTGCTTGGTCGGCCGGACGTTCAGCGCCGCGGCGAGTTCGCGGATGTCCGCGGCGCCGAGGAGGGGGCCCTGGGGGTCACTGGTACTCACCGCGCAAGGGTATCCGTGCGAGGGCGGTCCCCTCGATTAAGCCCCGCACTGTGGACGAGAGCCAGCGGGGTGCGGGGCAGAACCCCGATCTTTTAAGGCCGCGCCGGGGTTGCGGCCTCGGGGCTCCGCCCCGGACCCCGCGCCTCAATCGTCGGCGGGGCTTGAATGCCTAGAGGCGGGAGCCGCAATGGGGCCATGGGGTCGCGCCGCGGCTGACGTAGAGGCGCTTCGCCCGGTAGGTCTGCTCCGCGGCAGGCGCGTCCTGGGGCCGCCCCGAGCCCCCGAGGCTCTGCCAGGTCTGCGTGTCGAACTGGTAGAGCCCCCCGTACGTCCCGGTCGCATCCGTCGCCCCCGGCCGCCCACCCGACTCACACGCCGCGAGCCCGGACCAGTTGAGGGAATCCGCCCCGCCGACGGACGTCGGCATCGGCTTCGTACCGACCCTGACCTGCTGCGTACGCGGCTCCCGCACCACCTCCTGCCGCACCCGTCGCGGCTTCATCCTGACCCCGTTGACGGTCCGCACCGAGTACGTGACCCGCCGCATGCCGGGCTCACCGGCCCGCGTGACGATCTCCGTGCCCTGGAACTGCGAGGCGTCCTCGGTGCGCTCGCTCGCGTAGGGGATCGCCTCCTCGCGGACCTCCTTCTTCCCCGTCACCCGCATCACCGTGATGACCTGCCCGTCGCGCGGGAAGCTGCTCTGCGGCACCGACGTGGTGTCCTGCCCGTGCAGCGTGACGCCCGCGTCCCGGACGGCCTCGCCCACGGTCGCCGCGTTCGTGCGGATGGTGCGACGGTTGCCGTCGGCCATGACCGTGACGCTGCGCTCGGTGCGCACGTCGAGGTCGAGTCCGTGGCGGGCGATGCGCTGGGAGCGCGAGGCCGAGAGGTACGCGCCCTCCGCCCGCACCCCGAGCTGCCTGAGCGCCCCGTGCACGGTCTGCGCCGTCGTCCACACCTCGCGGCGCTGCCCGTCGAGGGTGAGCCGGACCGGGCGCCCGTAATGGACCGCGACCTCGTCCCCGCTGGCCAGCTCGGCCCCTTCGCCGGGCGCCACGACGTCGTGGTCGCCGACGTCCACACCCTCGTCGGCGAGGAGTTCGGTGACGTCGTCGGCGAAGGTGTGCAGGGTGCGTTCCTTGCCGTCGACCGTGAGGTGGATCGCCTTGTCGTCGGCGACGAATGCGGACGTGCCGCCCGCGAGGAACGCGACGACCAGCGCCTGCGGCAGCAGCCTGCGCAGCACTTCGGGGCGCTGCGCCACCTTCCTGCGGCGGGCGGCCCGCCTGGCGACGGCCCGCCCGCCGGGCGCCGCCGGTTCAGGGACCCGCGCCCCCGCCTCATACGGCGTCCCGTACGGCTCATACCGCTCGTACGTCTCCTGCGGCGTAATGCTCACGACGACGCTCCAGGCACTCACAGATGTCCGCCCCCGGGGAGGGGCGGATCAGGCGAGCAGAACCTAGCGGAGCGTTCGTCACTCTCCAAAGCACCACGGTCACCCTGTGTGGCGACTTTGCCCGAAGGTGAGCGGACGCGAGCGCCCGTGACCGTTATCGCTCAGTAATCGAAGGCACGCGCGGTGTTGGCGGAGACCGACGTCGCGAGGGCTTCCTCCGTGACGCCCTTGGTCCCGGCCATCGCCCGCAGCGTGACCGGAATGAGATACGGGGCGTTAGGCCGACCGCGGTACGGGGCGGGCGTGAGGAAGGGCGCGTCGGTCTCGACCAGGATCAGTTCGAGCGGGGCCACCGCGAGCGCGTCCCGCAGCGGCTGCGCGTTCTTGAACGTCACGTTTCCCGCGAACGACATGAAGTAGCCGTTCTCCGCGCAGATTTGGGCCATTTCGGCGTCGCCGGAGTAGCAGTGGAAGACGGTGCGTTCGGGCGCACCCTCCTCCTTGAGGACGCGTAGCACATCGGCGTGCGCGTCGCGGTCATGGATGACGAGCGCCTTGCCGTGCCGCTTGGCCATCTCGATGTGGGCGCGGAACGACTTCTCCTGGGCGTCCTTGCCCTCGGGGCCCGTACGGAAGTGGTCGAGGCCGGTCTCGCCGACGCCCTTCACGTGCGGGAGGGCGGCGAGCCGGTCGATCTCGGCGAGCGCCTCGTCGAGCCCGGCGTCTCCCAGCGGCTCCCGCGCGCCCTGCCGGGACCAGCCGTCGGGGTCGCCGTGCACGATGCGCGGCGCTTCATTGGGGTGCAGGGCGACGGTCGCGTGCACGCGCGCGTGCTCCTCGGCCACGGAGGCCGCCCACCGAGAGCCCGCGACGTCGCAGCCCACCTGGACGACCGTGGTCACACCCACCGACGCCGCCTTGGCGAGGCCCTCCTCCACGCTGCCCTCCTGCATGTCCAGGTGGGTGTGGGAGTCGGCGACCTCGACCTTCAGGGGCGCGGGCAGCGGCGGCGGGGTGACGTCCTTGGTGCTGGGGCTCATGCCCCCGATCCTACGAAGCCGGTGTCACTCGGCCTTCTTGTGGTGGGCGAAGGGGTGCAGCAGGTCCGACAGGTGCCAGTGGTGGTCGCCCTCGCGCTCCACCGCGTCCGGCTCCGGCACCTCCACCGGGCCGGCCTGCGGGGTGCGGTGCTGCTGCATCGCGTCGCGGGCGGAGGTGACGCGCCCCGCGCGCATGATGCGCACGACGTGGCCCTCGCAGTTCAGGCAGGTGGGCCGGGTCAGTGGCGACGGCACCCGCTCGCCCTGGACCACGTACATCACGAACTCCGCACCCTCCCCGTCGACGTGGTGCTCGATCTCGTAGGACTGCTCCCAGCCGTGCCCGCACCGCATGCAGGCGAAGGAATACGACTCGTGGGCGATGGCTGTCGCCGCGCTGCGATTCGGGACCGGGGGCGCCTGTGCACCAATGTCTGTCTTGGAGACCGCGAACTCGCTCATGCCAGCTCCTCTTGCCGCTGGACAAACGCCGCCCTGCGGCAGCGTGGGGACGGGTGCGTCCCCTTCAACCAGTGGACGCCTCCACCGGGCCGAGCGCAAAAGGCCTGCCGACTATTGGATCCGATTTGGCCTTTCCCTGCCGAAACAGGCCTGGCGCACGGTCTTCGCTTTGCTTTTCAGGTTAGTCCTTTACGCGCCTATGGGGCGGTTCGCTCCGCATTCTTTGCCGCCACCACGGCATCGAACACCTCGCGCTTGGGCAGCCCCGCGTCGGCGGCCACCGCGGCGATCGCCTCCTTGCGCCGCTCCCCGGCCTCCTCGCGCACGCGCACCCTGCGCACCAGCTCAGCGGGGGTGAGCTCGTCGCCGGACTTCTCCGGCGCGCCCTCGACGACGACCGTGATCTCGCCACGTACGCCCTCGGCGGCCCACTCGGCGAGCTCCTTCAGGGGGCCGCGCTTGACCTCCTCGTACGTCTTGGTGAGCTCGCGGCAGACCGCGGCGCGGCGGTCGGCGCCGAAGGCCTCGGCCATCGCCGCGAGGGTGTCGTCGAGGCGGTGCGGGGCCTCGAAGTAGACGAGGGTGCGGCGCTCCTGTGCGACCTCCTTGAGGCGGGAGAGCCGCTCGCCCGCCTTGCGCGGCAGGAAGCCCTCGAAGCAGAAGCGGTCGACGGGGAGCCCGGAGAGCGCGAGGGCGGTGAGCACGGCGGAGGGACCCGGCACGGCCGTGACACGGATGTCCCGCTCGACGGCGGCCGCGACAAGCCGGTAGCCGGGGTCGGACACGGACGGCATCCCCGCGTCCGTCACGAGCAGCACCCGCGCCCCACCGGCGAGCGCCTCGACGAGCTCCGGCGTGCGCGCCGACTCGTTGCCCTCGAAGTACGACACGACACGCCCGCCGACCTGCACCCCGAGCGCCTGCGTCAGCCGCTTCATGCGCCGGGTGTCCTCGGCGGCGACGACATCGGCGGTGGCCAGCTCCCGGGCGAGCCGCGGCGGCGCGTCCGACACGTCCCCGATGGGCGTGCCCGCCAGTACAAGGGTTCCGGGGGCTTCTGCGGATTCAGCGGTTCCTGTCACCGTTCCAGTCTCGCAGGGCCAGGGGGACGGGACTCGCACAGTCGCGTTCCCTACGATGGCGCGCGTGACCAGTACCGCGTCGTCGTCCGGGGCGACTCCGACCAGCTCACCGACCGAGCAGGCCGCCACCGCGGAGCCGCAGCAGTCGTCGTGGCTGCGCGGGCTGCGCAGGTTCGGCTACCGGGCGCCGGTGAGAGACGGTGACGTGGGCGCGCGCCTGGTGCCGCCGTTCCCGCCGCTCGGGGGCCGCCTGTGGGCGTCCTTCGGGCTGAGCCGGTACAGCGCCGCGCAGGCGGAGCGGATCGTCGGCTGGGTCGGACCGCTGCTCGTCACGCTCGTCGCGGGCCTCGCCAGGTTCTGGAACCTGGGCAGCCCGAAGGCCGTGATATTCGACGAGACGTACTACGCGAAGGACGCCTGGGCGCTCATCCACCGCGGCTTCGAGGTGGACTGGCCCAAGGACATCAACGACAAGATCCTGGCCACGGGCGGAAACGTACCGGTCCCGCACGACGCCTCGTACGTCGTGCATCCGCCGGTGGGCAAGTACGTCATCGGCATCGGCGAGTGGATGTTCGGGTTCGACCCGTTCGGCTGGCGGTTCATGACGGCGGTCCTCGGCACGCTGTGCGTGCTGATGGTCTGCCGGATCGGCCGCCGCATCTTCCGCTCCACGTTCCTCGGCTGCCTGGCGGGCGCGCTGCTCGCCGTCGACGGACTCTCGTACGTGATGAGCCGCACCGCGCTGCTCGACTCGGTGCTCGTCTTCTTCGTGGTGGCGGCGTTCTGCTGCCTGGTGCTCGACCGGGAGCGCACGCGCGGGCAGTTGGCCGCCGCGCTGCCCGTGGACGAGCACGGCCTTCCGCACCCCGACGTCGAGATCGCCGAGACGCTGCGCCTCGGATGGCGCCCCTGGCGGCTGCTCGCCGGGCTGTGCCTGGGGCTCGGCGCGGCCACGAAGTGGAACGGCTTCATCTTCCTGGCCGCCTTCGCCCTGATGTCGGTCCTGTGGGACGTGGGTTCGCGCCGGGTGGCGGGCGCCGAGCGTCCGTACCGCGCGGTCCTGAAGCGGGACGTCGTCCCGGCGTTCGTCTCGACCGTCCCCGTGGCCATCGCCACGTACGTCCTGTCCTGGCTCGGCTGGATCCTCTCCCCCGCCGACGGCTCGGGCGGCTACTTCCGCAACTGGGCGGCGACCGACGGCAAGGGCGGCAGCTTCACCTGGCTGCCGGACTGGGTGCGCAGCCTGTGGCACTACGAGCACGAGGTGTGGAACTTCAACACCACGCTCAGCTCGCCGCACACCTACCAGTCGAACCCATGGAGTTGGATGGTCGACGGCCGCCCGGTCTCGTACTTCTACGAGTCGCCGAAGCCGGGCGTCGACGGCTGTCCGGCCGACACGACCGAGAAGTGCGCCCGCGAGGTCCTCGCCCTCGGCACACCGCTGCTGTGGTGGGCGGCCGGCTTCGCGCTGCTGTACGTGCTGTGGCGCTGGTTCTTCCGCCGCGACTGGCGGGCGGGCGCGATCCTGTGCGGCATCGCGGCCGGCTACCTCCCCTGGTTCAACTACCAGGAGCGGACGATCTTCTACTTCTACGCGGTCGTCTTCGCCCCGTTCCTCTGCCTGGCCCTGGCGATGATGCTCGGCGCGATCATCGGCAAACCGGGCTCACCGGAGCGACGGCGGGTGATCGGCGCGGCGGGCGCGGGCGCCCTCGTCCTGCTGATCGCGTGGAACTTCATCTACTTCTGGCCGATCTACACGGGGGACGCGATTCCGGTCGATTCGTGGCGGTCGCGGATGTGGTTCGACACCTGGGTATGAGCCGGTTTCGGTCAGCTTTGTGATCTCAATCCGGACACCTTCGGACATCATCCGAAGAACCCATGCCCCATGGGGCACTCCTCGTGCTTAAAGTCCCTCTCGTCAACCTGGGGAGGGGAGCGCGTCATGCGCAAGGGGGTCAAGATCGCCATCGTCGGTGGGGTGTGCACCGTCATGGTGGGCGGCGCCGGGTACGGGGCGTACAACCTCGTCACGGCGGTCACGGGCGGGAACACCGTGTCGTCGCAGGGGTCGGAGTACAAGTCGGGGCCACCGTCAGGCGACGAGGTGCGGGAGACGTCGCAGCAGTTCCTCGCGGCGTGGGCGAAGAACGATCCGGCGGCGGCCGCGCGGCTCACGGACTACGCCGACGACGCGCTGCGGGTGCTCGACGACTGGCACGACAAGGCGCACATCACGCGCACCGAGCTGACGCCCACGAACGCGGCCGGCGCGAAGGTCGCCTTCCACGTCAAGGCCACCGTCACGTACGGCAAGAAGACGAAGACGCTGTCGTACGACTCCTCGCTCACGGTCGTGCGCGGGAAGACCACCGGGCGGGCGCTTGTCGACTGGTCGCCGGCCGTTGCGCACCCGTCGATGAAGAAGGGCGACACGCTCGTCACCGGAGAGGCGCCCGCGCCCCCGATCGACGCCGTGGACCGGAACGGCGCCGTGCTGACGAAGGACACGTACCCGTCGCTCGGCCCGGTCCTGGACGAGCTGCGCGCCAAGTACGGGGATTCCGCCGGGGGTTCGCCCAGCATCGAGACGTACGTGGAGCGGACCGACGCGGACGGGGAGACGGCCGCAGCGAAGACGCTCCTCACGCTCGCCAAGGGCAAGCCCGGCAAGCTGCGTACGACGATCAGCGCGAACGCGCAGGCGGCCGCCGAGCAGGCGGTGAAGAAGTACCCGGAGTCGTCGGTGGTGGCGGTCGAGCCGTCCACCGGTGAGGTGCTCGCGGTCGCCAACGAGGCGGAGGGCGAGTTCAACGCGGCGTTCCAGGGCGGCACCGCGCCCGGCTCCGTGATGAAGATCCTCACCGCCGCCGCACTGATCGACAACGGGGTCACCTCGGCGAACGGCCAGGCGCCCTGCCCCGATTCGGCGGTCGCGATGAGCCAGACCTTCCGCAACCTCAAGGGCATGCGGCCCAACGGGAACGCGACGCTGGCCAACAGCTTCGCCCGGTCCTGCAATACCGCCTTCATCAAGCTGTCCGACGACCTGGGCGCGGCGAAGTTCGCCGCGGAGGCGGAGGACCGGTTCGGCCTCGGCAAGGACTGGAAGACGGGGATCGTGTCGCGCGACGGCTCCGTGGAGCTGCCGGGCGACTCGGACGACGCCGCCGCGATGATCGGCCAGGGCAAGGTCAAGATGAACCCGCTGAACATGGCGTCGGTCACCGCGACCGCCATCACCGGCACGTTCCACCAGCCGGTCCTCGTCTCCCGGAAGGTCGACGACCACCCGCTCGCCACAGCCCGGGGGTTGAAGTCGGGAACCTCCGCCCAACTGCGCCAGATGATGCGGCTGACCGCGACCAGCGGTACCGCCGCCGAGGCCATGGCGGGCGTGCCCGGCGACAAGGGCGCGAAGACGGGCTCCGCCGAGGTCGACGGCCAGGGCAGCGCCGACTCCTGGTTCGCGGGCTACCGCGACGACATCGCGGCCGCCGCGACGGTGCCGCGCGGCGGACACGGTGGAGACGCGGCGGGGCCCCTCGTCGCGGCGGTGCTACGGGCAGGAACGTAATTCCCCTACGCCTGCGGACGCCTGGCGGTGAATCCACGCATCGCCAGGCGTTACCACGTCGTTCCCTCCTATGGAAAGTGCGTTCAGGGGCACCCCGTACCCTGGGCCACCCGTAGATCTCCGGAGGACTCAGGTGGGCAGCAGAGGCAAGCGGCGCGATGAGCCGCGACGCAACACGAACGCCCTGGTGATCGGTGGCGTCGCCGCCGTCGCGGTCTTCGGGGCAGGCGTCGGCGCGTACGCGCTGATCGGCGGCGGTGAGCCCGCGGGCAGCACCTCGGCCTCCGCCGCCGACGACAAGCCGGAGATCCCGAAGGGCCCGCCGTCCGCCAAGGAAGTACGGGCCGTCGCCACCGGTTTCCTCACCGCCTGGCAGGCCGGGGACGCCGCGAAGGCGGCCACCTATACGAACGACCCCGCCGCCGCGAAGAAGGCGCTCGCCGCCGTCGCCAAGGACGCCCACCTCACCGGCGTGAAGCTCGCGCCCGGCACCCGCAAGGGCGCCGATGTCCCCTTCCACGTCACGTCCACGGTCGAGTACAAGAAGCTGAGCGAGCCCTTCGCGTACGACTCCGCGCTGACCGCCGAGCGCCGCAAGAGCGACGGCAAGGTCCTCGTCGACTGGCAGCCCTCCGTCGTCCACCCGGACTTGAAGGACGGCGACCACCTGGAGACCGGTGAGGCGGGCGATCCGCCGGTCAAGGCCGTCGACCGGGCGGGCAACGAACTGGACGCGAAGAAGTACCCCTCGATCGGCACCATCGTGGACGGGCTGCGCGAGAAGTACGGGAAGAAGGCGGGCGGCACCGCAGGCGTCGAACTGCGCGTCGTGCGGGGCCAGTCCGGGAAGAAGTCCGACGACAAGAACGCGCTGCCGGACAAGACGCTGCTCGCGCTCTCCAAGGGCACGCCGGGCACCGTGAAGACGACGCTCGACCCGGCGCTCCAGGCCACCGCCGAGGAGCAGGTGAAGTCGAGCAAGAAGGCCTCGGTCGTGCTCGTGAAGCCGTCGACCGGCGAGATCCTGGCGGCGGCGAACTCCAGCCCCGGGTTCAACACGGCGTTCCAGGGCTCGCTCGCGCCCGGCTCCACGATGAAGGTCATCACGGCGTCGATGCTGCTGGACAAGAAGATCACCGACGTCGACAAGAAGCACCCGTGCCCCAAGTACTTCACGTACGGGCACTGGAAGTTCCAGAACGACGACAAGTTCCAGATCAAGGACGGCACGTTCAAGGCGAGCTTCGCCGCGTCCTGCAACACGGCCTTCATCAGCCAGGCCCCGAAGCTCGACAACGACTCGCTGACCAAGCAGGCGCAACAGGTCTTCGGCCTCGGTATGAACAACTGGTCGATCGGAGTGCCGAGCTTCGACGGCGCGGTGCCGGTGATGTCGGACGCGCAGATGGCGGCCTCGCTGATCGGGCAGGGCGGGGTGCGGATGAACCCGCTGAACATGGCCTCGGTCGCGGCGACCGTGAAGGCGGGCGCCTTCCACCAGCCGTACCTGGTGTCGCCCGACGTCGACGACCGCACGCTCGCGAAGGCCTCGAAGCCGATCTCCGCCTCGACGGCCTCGAAGCTGCGGGAGTTGATGCACTACACGGCGGTCGCCGGTACGGCCGTGAAGCCGATGTCCGGGCTCGGCGCCGACATGGGCGCGAAGACCGGTTCGGCGGAGGTCGACGGGCAGAAGGACCCCAACGGCTGGTTCACGGCCTGGCGCGGCGACCTCGCGGCGGCGGCCGTGGTGCAGCAGGGCGGGCACGGGGGTGACTCGGCGGGTCCGGTCGTGCGCAAGATGCTGCTGGCCGGCGGCTGATACCGGTTCGCGTGGGCGGTACACGCACGATTACCGTGCCGCCCATGACAGCAGACGCAGCACACCCCCGTTTCGCCGAGGCCGTCACCGCGATGGGGCTGGCCGAACTCCTGCCCCGCGTACGCACCTTCCCGGAAGGTGCCCGCACCGCGCAGGAGGCGGCCGACGCGATCGGCTGCGCGCTCAGCCAGATCTGCAAGTCCCTGATCTTCGCCGCCGACGGGGTGCCGGTGCTCGTCCTCATGGACGGGTCGTCGCGGGTGGACGTGGAACGCGTACGGCAGGAGCTGGGCGCGCAGAAGGTGACGCGCGCCAAGGCGGACGTGGTGCGGGAGTTCACCGGGTACGCGATCGGTGGCATCCTGCCCTTCGGGCACGTGTCCAAGACCCGGGTCCTCGCGGACCGTTCACTCCTCACGCACGACATCGTGTGGGCGGCGGCCGGCACCCCGCACGCCGTCTTCCCGATGGAGCCCAAGGCCCTGGTGACGCACGCGGGCGCGACGCTCGTGGACGTGCAGGAGTGACCCCGATAGTCACGGTGGCGGTCCTGCTCGCCGCCGTCACCCACGCTTCCTGGAACGCGCTCGCCCACCACATCACGGACAAACTGGTCGGCTTCACGCTCATCTCGGGCGGCGGCGCGCTGATCGGTCTCGTCATGGCCGTGTTCTCGCCGGTACCGGCGGCCGGTGCCTGGCCGTACCTGATCGCCTCCGCGCTCATCCACGTCGCCTACTACGTGCTGCTGATGACGTCGTTCAAGCTGGGCGACTTCGGCCAGGCGTACCCGATCGCGCGCGGCACGGCGCCGCTGGTGGTGACGGTCCTCGCGGCGGTGTTCGCGGGTGAGGTGCCGGGCGGCTGGCAGGCGGCCGGGGTCATGGTGTGCTGCGCGGGCCTGACCGGGCTCGCGGTCTGGGGGATACGCGGATCGGGCCGCAGGCCGGACTGGCGGGCGCTCGGCGCGGCCCTGGCGACGGGGGTGGCCATCGCCTCGTACACGGTGGTGGACGGCCTGGGCGTACGCGCCTCCGGCTCGTCCCTCGGCTACATCGCCTGGCTGATGATCCTCGAAGGGATCGCGGTACCGGTCTACGCGGCGTATCGCTGGCGCGGCGAACTGGTCGGGCTGTTGCGGCCGTTCGCGTGGCTCGGGCTGCTGGGGGCGGGGCTCTCGGTCCTCGCCTACGGCCTGGTCCTCTGGGCCCAGACCCGGGCCGACCTCGCCCCGATCTCCGCGCTTCGCGAGTCCTCGATCATCGTGGGGGCGGCGATCGGCGCGATCTTCTTCAAGGAACGCTTCGGCGCGCCGAGGCTTTTGGCGGCGGGTGTGGTGGTGGCGGGGATCGGGCTGATGCTGCACGCGGGTTGACGCTCGTCCGTGGTGCTGGGGGCGCTGCCCCCTGGACCCCCGCGCCTCAATCGCCGGCGGGGCTTGAAAGACCGGGGCTCCGCCCCGCACCCCGCTGCTCAATCGCCGCAGGGGCTCGATCGTCTCGATCGCCGCAGGGGCTCGATCGTCTCGATCGCCGGCGGGGCGTGTTAGATAAATTCCCGCCGGCGATCGAGGCGATGTTTGCAGCCCCGCCGGGGTTTGTGGCGGTGCTTGCAGAGGTCG
>NZ_JBEOVM010000098.1:0-24839 GCF_040295505.1 Streptomyces sp. NPDC002790
AACACCCTTAACCAGACACTATTTCCCTACACTACGATCTTCCGATCTTTTATTTGCCCCAGCCGACCGGATGGTGGCTCCACGCACGCGTGGAGCCACCATCCCTCAGACCGCTCGGGCGCCGTTCAACGCACCGTGCGGGTCGAGGACGTACTTGCGGCTCGCGCCCTGGTCGAACTCCGCGTAGCCGCGTGGCGCGTCCTCAATGCCGATCACGGTCGCGTTGACGGCCTTCGCGATGTGCACACGCCCGTGCAGGATCGCCATCATCAGGCCCCGGTGGTACTTCATCACCGGGCACTGGCCGGTCGTCAACGTGTGGCTCTTCGCCCAGCCCAGACCGAGCCGCACCTTCAGCGTTCCGGTGCGCGCGTCCTGGTCGACGCCGCCCGGGTCATCGGTGACGTACAGGCCGGGGATGCCGAGCGCGCCACCGGCCGTCGTGAGCCCCATCAGGGAGTTGAGGACGGTGGCCGGCGCCTCGGGTGCGTCCGGTCCGTGCGCGCGGGCCTCGAAGCCGACCGCGTCCACGGCCGCGTCCACCTCGGGGACTCCGAGGATCTCGGCGACCTGCTCCTCCACGGTGCCGCGCGTGAGGTCGACCGTCTCGCAGCCGAAACTCCTTGCCTGCGCGAGCCGTTCGGCGTTCATGTCTCCGACGATCACCACGGCCGCGCCCAGCAGATGCGCCGATGCCGCCGCCGCGAGCCCGACGGGCCCGGCCCCGGCCACGTACACCGTCGAGCCGACCTGCGTGCCCGCCGTCACCGCGCCGTGGAAGCCGGTCGGGAAGATGTCGGAGAGCATGGTCAGGTCGAGGAGCTTCTCGCGCGCCTGGTCGGCGTCGGGGAAGCGCAGCGCGTTGAAGTCCGCGTAGGGGATCATCGCGTACTCGGCCTGGCCGCCGACCCAGCCGCCCATGTCGACATAGCCGTAAGCCGCCCCGGGCCGCGCCGGGTTGACGTTCAGGCAGATGCCGGTCTTGCGCTCCTTGCAGTTGCGGCAGCGCCCGCAGGCGATGTTGAACGGCACGGAGACGATGTCCCCGACGTCCAGGAACTCGACGTCCGGGCCCTTCTCCACGATCTCACCGGTGATCTCGTGGCCCAGGACGAGGCCCTCGGGTGCCGTGGTGCGGCCGCGCACCATGTGCTGGTCGCTGCCGCAGATGTTGGTGGCGAGCACCTTGAGGATCACACCGTGCCGACAGGTCCTGCCCACGTTCTGCGGGGCCACTCCGGGCCCGTCCTTCAGCTCCAGCGTCGGGTGCTCGATGGTCCTGACCTCCACCGTGCCCGGCTTGAGATATGCGACTGCCCTGTTTCCGCTCATGCCTGATCGCCGTCCCTTCGGCTCCGTGACTCGCTCTGCGGGATGCTCCGGCTGTGCGCACAGCGGAGTCTGCTACCGAAACGGCGTTCTGAGGAGTCTTCCGGGCAGAGTTGTTGAAGCCTCGACGAGCCGTCCAGTCGGCGGGGCCCGTACGGCACAGGCCGTCCAGTGAGAGGAGAGGCGCAGGTCATCTACCGTGACTGGCCATGACCACGAACGATCGACCCGCAACCGCCCTGGGCTCCTTCGCCGTCCGCGTCCCGGACGTGGACCTCGAACCCGAGCCCCTCGACCCCGCACAGATCGTCTCCGGCGCCCCCGAAGTGACCGGCAAGGTGCTGTGGGAGTCGGCCGACGGCAAGCAGGTGCGCGGCATCTGGCAGATCACGCCCGGTGTGGTCACCGACACCGAGGCGAACGAGCTGTTCGTGGTCGTCAGCGGCCGCGCCACCGTCACGGTCGAGGGCGGCGACACGCTGGAACTCGGACCGGGCACGGCCGCCGTGCTGCGCGAGGGCGACCGCACGACGTGGACCGTGCACGAGACCCTGCGCAAGGCGTACCACATCACCCTGTGCTGAGCTGCGTACGAACAGCCGCTCCCGCTACGGGTGTTGGGCGCGCCGCGTGAACAGTGCCAGCGCCCCGAGCGGGAGCAGCAGGCACGCCGCGGCCAGGTTCAGCCACGCGTAGCTCGCCGTCGCCATCACGAGGCCCGCCGCCGCTCCGCCGATACCCGCCGCCAGGCTCATCGTCAGGTCGGAGAGGCCCTGCGCGGCGGCCCGCGCGGCCTGCGGCACGGAGTCGGTGAGCAGCGCTGAGCCCGCGACGAGCCCGGCCGACCAGCCGAGCCCGAGGAGGAACAGCGCCGCCGCGCTCTGCCCGTGGTTCCCGCCCGCGGTCCCGGCGAGCAGCGCCGCGCATGCGAGCAGCCCCACCGAGAGACCGATCACCGTGAGCCTTCCGAACTTGTCGGCGAGACGTCCCATCACCGGCGAGAACGCGTACATGCCGGCGATGTGCCCGCTGATCACGAGCCCGATCAACTCGATGCCCGCGCCGTGGTGTTCGAGGTCCACCGGTGTCATCGACATGACGGACACCATCGCCGTGTGCGACACCGCCACCGTCACCAGCGCGAGCCGGGCGCGCGGGGAGGCGGACACGGCCGCGAACCCCGCCCGGATGGAGCGCGCGGCGGGCGACCGGTCCTCGGCGGGAGCCAGGGACCGCGCGGTCAACAGCGGGTCGGGGCGCAGCGTCACGTGCACCACGACCGCCGATATCAGGAACACTCCGGCCGCCCACACGAACGGCCCCGCCTCCGCCGGTATGCCGAGCCCGGAGACGCTGCGGCCCGCGGGCGCCGCGATGTTCGGCCCGAGGACGGCGCCGATAGTGGTGGCCCACACGACCGTCGAGATGGCGCGGGCCCGCCGATCGGGTGCTGCCAGGTCGGCGGCCGCGTACCGGGCCTGGAGGTTGGCGGAGGACGCCGCGCCGAAGCCCATCAGCCCGATGAGCAGCAGCGGGAACGTGCCGATCACCGCGGCGACGACCGTGACCACGGCCCCCACCGTGCCGATCAGATAGGCCAGTACGAGGCCGGCCCGCCGGCCACGCGCGTTCATCAGCGCGGCCAACGGCACCGAGAGCACCGCGGTCCCCGCGACGCTCGCCGTGGACGCGAGGCCGGAGAGCGCCTCGTCCCCGCTGACCTTCTTGGCGAGCACGGCGGCCAGCGCGATCCCGGTCGCGGTCCCGAGCCCGCCCAGTATCTGCGACGCGACAAGCACCCGCTGCGTCCGTCGCTGCAGCGCCTCCGTCCCCGGCGTCCCCGGCTCGACGTCCGCGGTCCGCCCGACCGAGTCGGCGCGCCCGTCCTCCGGGGGCCCGTCCTCCGGTCGCTGCAGTTGCTCCTCACCCGTGCTCAACGCACACCCCCGCCCCGATCTCCCCTGCGGACTCCACGCATCCGCCCCGCCCCAGGACCGTCTCAGAACAACGGCTCGGGCAACACCCCTTCCAGCGCGAGCAACTTCCGCTTCGTCTCCAGTCCGCCCCCGAAGCCGCCGATCCCGCCGTCGCGCTCAACGACCCGGTGGCACGGCACCACGACCGGCAGCGGATTCGCCCCCATCGCCAGGCCCACGGCCTGCGCGGCTCCCGGTTGCCCGACCCGATGTGCCAGATCCCCGTACCCGACGACCGCCCCGAACGGCACCCCGGCGAACAGCTCGCGCAGCACCTCCCGGTTGAACCCGGTGATCAGTGACCAGTCGAGCGGCACCTCGAACTCGCGCCGACGCCCGGCGAAGTACTCCGTGAACTGCCGTATCGCCTCGGCGAGCAGGGGCGATCCGGGCGCCTCGACGGGCTCGGCCCCGAGCCGGGAGCCGAGCCCGTCGAGTGCCTTGTCCCGCACCGGGTCGGTGGCGTGGAAGACCACGTTCACCAGACCGGTGTCCGTCGCGGCCAGCAGCAGTGGGCCGATATCGCTGCGCACGACGGCCCACACGGCCTGCCGCGGCGCGGCGGAACCGGTCTCGTTTGCTCCAGTGGCGTTCATGCCGACCACGGTACGGCCGGGCACTGACAACGCCGGGCGGGTCAGCCGCCGAGGGCCGCCCGCACCACGTCAGGAGCGTTGCTGATGATCCCGTCGACGCCGAAGCCGGCCACCTGCTGAGCGGTCTGCGCGTCGTTGACGGTCCACGAGTAGGTCTCGAGCGGCTTGCCGTGCGGGCCCTTGAGCGCGTGCACCGCCTTGACGTAGTCCGCCGAGATCGTCGTGTGCGAGGGATTGATCTGGTCGGCGAACTTCGCGTAGGTGGGCAGCTCGGACACGGCGGGTGTGCCGAGGAAGCCCGTCTTGATGTCCGGGCGCCGCGCATGCACGGTCCGGATGCTGTCCGCGTTGAAGCTCTGGATGATCAGCCGGTGCTTGACGTCCGAGGGGCCCAGCCAGCCGTCCTTGCGCAGCTGGCGCAGGATCTGGCTTTCGATGCCCGGGTACAGCTCGGGCGACTTGATCTCCATGAGCAGCTTCTGGTGGTTGCGGTCGACGCGCCGCAGGTACTCGTGGAGCGTCGGGATCCGGGCGCCCGTGTACTCGGCGCCCTTCCAGCTGCCCGCGTCCAGCTTGGCGATCTCGCCGGAGGTGAAGTCCGCCACGTTCCACGGGGAGCGGTCGGGATAGACCTGCTCGACGTTGGTGGTGCGGGCCAGCGTGGTGTCGTGCAGGACGACCAGGGCGCCGTCCTTGGTGCGCTGCACATCGTTCTCGACCCAGGTGAACCCCAGGACGTGCGCCCTGTCGATGGCTGCCAGGGTGTTCTCGGGTGCGTACGCGGAGGCACCGCGGTGGGCGACGACCGCGGTTCTGTTGTGTGAGGGGGCGGCTTGTGCGGTGGTGGGCAGGACCAGGACACCGATGACGACGGAGCCCGCCACTGAGGTCATAGCGGCTGCTGCGCGTGCGTACACGTGTGCTCCTCATACGTCGTGGGATCACGGACTGTACGAGATTGACAGCTGAGAGCGAACGAAAAGTAGGCGCAGGATGGTCACGAGTTGAATGGAGTCACTCAACTGCGGTCGACCCCCGTGTCGGGGGTCCGGCTTCTTTGCCGGAAAATCGTTCGGACGTTCCCTTGTGCGCTTTAATTTCTGCCTCACCGCGGTCGCTCCGGCCGCCGCGCGCGAAGGGACGAGCTGCACATCTCACGGAAAACCAGGCGGAAGGGCTGCCGCGCATGCAGGGTTCGGTCGACGGCTTCAGTTACGGGCTCGTCACCCCGGTGGTGGCATATCTCATGGCCTGCCTCGGCGGCGCCCTGGGACTGCGCTGCACCACCAGATCCCTGCTCGTCGCCCATACCTGGCGGGTGGGATGGCTCGCGCTGGGCTCCGCGGCGATCGGCTCCGGGATCTGGACCATGCACTTCATCGCGATGATGGGCTTCAGCGTGGAGGACATGCCGATCCGCTACGACCCGCTGACGACGTTCGCGAGTCTCGGTGTGGCCATCCTCATGGTCGGCATCGGCGTCTTCATCGTCGGCTACAAGGGTGCGACCGGTACCGCTCTGTTCACCGGGGGCACCATCACGGGCCTCGGAGTGGCGTCCATGCACTACCTCGGAATGGCCGGAATGCGTCTTCACGGGACGATCAGTTACAGCATGTTCACCGTGGTCGCCTCCGCGGTCATCGCCATGGCGGCGGCGACCGTCGCCCTGTGGGCAGCCGTACAGGTACGGGGCATTCTGTGGAGCATCGGCGCGAGCCTGGTCATGGGGCTCGCCGTCTCGGGCATGCACTACATGGCGATGGCGGGGGTCAGCGTCCACGCGCACACCGATACCGCCGGTGCCCTCGGAGGGGACTCGGTCGGCACCATCCTCGGGCCCATGCTGATCGGCCCGCTGAGCTTCCTGCTGCTGGCCGGAGTGGTCGTCGTGTTCGACCCGATGCTGGTCACGGGCCGCCCCGACTGGCGTGACAGCCGAGCGGCACAGGACCGGCTCGGGACCCCCGTGCCGACCGTCCGGCGGCTGCGCCGCCCCCTGCGCCGACCGGCTTCGCGCACACCGCAGGACTGGTGACCCGGAGCCGCTGAAGGCCGGGCCCGACGGTGGTTCGGGCCCGGTTGTCAGTGGTGGGTCGTACGGTGGATTCCATGCGGCCCGTATCCAAGATCGAACGCACGGTGGCACCTTTCGAGGTCGTCAGTCCGTACCAGCCCAGCGGTGACCAGCCCGCGGCCATCGCCGAGCTGGAGAAGCGCGTGACGGGAGGCGAGAAGGACGTCGTCCTGCTCGGCGCGACCGGCACCGGCAAGTCCGCCACCACAGCGTGGATGATCGAGAAGCTCCAGCGCCCCACGCTCGTGATGGCGCCGAACAAGACGCTTGCCGCCCAGCTGGCCAACGAGTTCCGCGAACTGCTGCCGAACAATGCGGTGGAGTACTTCGTCTCGTACTACGACTACTACCAACCCGAGGCGTACGTTCCGCAGTCGGACACGTACATCGAGAAGGACTCCTCGGTCAACGAGGAGGTGGAGCGCCTGCGCCACTCCGCGACGAACTCGCTGCTGACCCGCAGGGACGTCGTCGTGGTCGCCTCCGTCTCCTGTATCTACGGTCTCGGTACTCCGCAGGAGTACGTGGACCGCATGGTCCCCCTGAAGGTCGGGGACGAGATCGACCGGGACGACATGCTGCGCCGCTTCGTGGACATCCAGTACACGCGCAACGACGTGGCGTTCCAGCGCGGCACCTTCCGGGTGCGCGGCGACACCATCGAGATCTTCCCCGTCTACGAGGAGCTCGCGGTCCGCATCGAGATGTTCGGCGACGAGATCGAGTCGCTCTCCACCCTCCACCCCCTCACCGGCGAGGTCATCAGCGAGGACGACTCGCTGTACATCTTCCCGGCGACCCACTACGTGGCAGGCCCCGAGCGCCTGGAGCGCGCGTCCAACGACATCGAGAAGGAGCTGGAGGGGCGCCTCGCCGAGCTCGAGAAGCAGGGCAAGATGCTCGAGGCCCAGCGCCTTCGCATGCGGACCACGTACGACCTCGAGATGCTCCGCCAGATCGGCTCCTGCTCCGGTGTGGAGAACTACTCGATGCACTTCGACGGCCGTGAGCCCGGCTCCCCGCCGAACACGCTGCTCGACTACTTCCCGGACGACTTCCTGCTGGTGATCGACGAGTCGCACGTCACCGTGCCGCAGATCGGCGCCATGTACGAGGGCGACGCCTCCCGCAAGCGCACCCTCGTGGACCACGGCTTCCGCCTGCCGTCCGCGCTCGACAACCGCCCCCTGAAGTGGGAGGAGTTCCAGGAGCGCATCGGCCAGACCGTCTATCTGTCGGCGACCCCCGGCAATTACGAGCTCGCGCGCGGGGACGGCCACGTCGAGCAGATCATTCGCCCCACCGGTCTCATCGACCCCGAAGTCGTCGTGAAGCCCACCGAGGGCCAGATCGACGACCTGGTGCACGAGATCCGTACGCGCACGGAGAAGGACGAGCGCGTCCTGGTCACCACGCTCACCAAGAAGATGGCCGAGGACCTCACGGACTACTTCATCGAGCTCGGCATCCAGGTGCGCTACCTGCACAGCGACGTCGACACGCTGCGCCGCGTCGAGCTGCTGCGCGAGCTGCGCGCGGGCGAGTTCGACGTGCTGGTCGGCATCAACCTGCTGCGAGAGGGGCTCGACCTCCCCGAGGTCTCCCTGGTGGCGATCCTGGACGCCGACAAGGAGGGCTTCCTGCGCTCCGGCACGTCGCTGATCCAGACCATCGGCCGCGCGGCGCGAAACGTCTCGGGGCAGGTCCACATGTACGCCGACAGGATCACTCCGGCGATGGCGAAGGCCATTGACGAGACCAACCGCCGCCGGGAGAAGCAGGTCGCGTACAACGAGGCGAACGGGATCGACCCCCAGCCCCTCCGCAAGAAGATCAACGACATCGTAGCGTCCATCGCGCGCGAGGACGTCGACACGGAGGCGCTGCTCGGCACCGGGTACCGCAAGGGCGGCAAGGACGGAAAGGGTGCCAAGGCCCCCGTCCCCTCGGGTGGCAAGGCGGACAAGGCGCCGGCCAAGAAGAAGCGCGGCAAGGCGGACGAGACGGTTCCCACCGACCGTCCCGCGGCCGAGCTGTCCCAGGAGATCGAGGAGCTGACCGAGCGGATGCGGGCCGCCGCCGGGGATCTCCAGTTCGAGGTCGCGGCGCGGCTGCGCGACGAGGTGTCGGAGATGAAGAAGGAACTGCGCCAGATGAAGGAGGCAGGCATCGCCTGACCTGCCCCGTGGGGCGGGGTGGTGAGGGCGTGTCGCAGGACCGCCACAACCCCCGTCCGCGGTGGCGGCGTTGTCAGTACCGCCCTCTAGAGTTTGGGCCAACCGCGCACATGGCGCGGCAACAGGGGACGGTTCGAGAGGGGACAACGCGTGGGCATCGACTTGACCAAGGGCCAGGCCATCAGCCTGGAGAAGCAGGGCGGGGGCACCCTCACGTCCGTACGGATGGGACTCGGCTGGCAGGCGGCCCCTCGGCGCGGCCTGTTCGGCACCCGCACGCGGGAGATCGACCTCGACGCGTCGGCGGTCCTCTTCGCCGACAAGAAGCCCGTCGACGTGGTCTTCTTCCGCCACCTCGTCAGCGACGACGGCTCGGTGCGGCACACCGGGGACAACCTGGTCGGCGGCGCGGGACAGGGCGGCGACGACGAGTCGATCGTCGTCGACCTGCAGAACGTCCCGGCCCATGTCGACCAGATCGTCTTCACGGTCAACTCCTTCACGGGACAGACCTTCCAGGAGGTGCAGAACGCGTTCTGCCGCCTGGTCGACGAGACGAACGGTCAGGAGCTCGCCCGCTACACGCTCGACGGCGGCGGGAAGTATACGGCGCAGATCATGGCGAAGGTGCACCGTGCCGGCGCCGGCTGGCAGATGACGGCCCTGGGCGCGGCGACCAACGGGCGCACGTTCCAGGACCTGATGCCCGCGATCCGGCCCAGCCTGTAGCAGTGACGAAAGCCCCTCGGAGGAGGGGCCTCTGACCTGCGGACTTGGTTACTATTTTACCTTTACCTTTACCTTTCATGGGTGTTTCGAGTACGCTCCTTGACGCGGAGGGGAGTACTCCAACGCGGCGTTCCCGTCAATACGGACGACAGGCCCGAAAGCCTTCGATCCCGGGGCGCCGGCTCGGGCCGCGCTCAGGCGCTCGGGTGGAAGAGACCTCCGGCAGCGACGACGCTGATCAGTAGCCGTACGACGCCGGAGGCGCAGTAGTGGACGTATCAATGACTGTGTGGGTGCTGACCGTTCTCGGTCTGTGTGCCCTGGTAGCGGTCGACTTCTTCATCGGGCGAAAGCCCCACGACGTATCGATCAAGGAAGCGGGCATCTGGACGGTCGTCTGGATCGTGCTCGCCGCGCTGTTCGGCGTGGGCCTCGTGCTCTGGGGCAGCGGCCAGGCCGGCGGCGAGTTCTTCGCGGGCTTCATCACCGAGAAGTCGCTCAGTGTGGACAACCTCTTCGTCTTCATCCTGATCATGGCGAAGTTCTCGGTCCCCACCCAGCTGCAGCAGCGCGTGCTGCTCTTCGGTGTGCTCATCGCGCTCGTGCTGCGGGCGATCTTCATCGCGGCGGGCGCCGCGGTCATCGCCAACTTCTCGTGGGTCTTCTACATCTTCGGCGCGTTCCTCATCTACACCGCGTGGAAGCTCATCAAGGAGGCCATGACCGACGAGGAGGACGAGGAGTTCGAGGAGAACCGCGTCCTTAAGTCGATCGAAAAGAAGTTCGGCGTCGCGGACCAGTACCACGGCACCAAGCTGTTCATCCAGCAGCACGGCAAGAAGGTCATGACGCCGCTTTTGGTCGTCATGCTCGCCATCGGCATGACCGACGTGCTGTTCGCCATGGACTCGATCCCGGCGATCTTCGGCTTGACCCAGGACCCGTACGTCGTCTTCACGGCGAACGCGTTCGCGCTGATGGGTCTGCGCCAGCTGTACTTCCTCATCGGCGGCCTGCTCAAGAAGCTGGTGCACCTCAGCTACGGCCTGTCGGTGATCCTCGCCTTCATCGGCGTGAAGCTGGTCCTGCACGCGCTGCACGAGTCCGGAGTGCACGTACCGGAGATCTCCATCCCGGTCTCCCTCTCCGTCATCTGCGGCGTCCTGATCATCACGACGATCACCAGCCTCCTCGCCTCGAAGAAGCAGGCCGAGAAGGACGCGGCCGAAGCGGCTCAGAAGGACAGCATCGAGGCCTGACGGCGTCGGGCGTAGGAATTACCAGCACCGGGAGTGGCGCGCGGCCGATTGCCGCGGGCCCCTCCCGGTGCTTCTTTGTGCCCTGAGCGCGTCCCGCGGGGGCGTGAGGGCACGACGGGGGAGGACCCCATGAAGTTCATCCAGATCATCGACTTCGAGTCCCAGCGATTCGGCGAGATGCGGGAGCTGCTCGAGGCCTTCGAGCAGCGGATGCAGGGCACTGAGGGCGGCCCCACGCACCGGATGATGCTCAAGGACCGGGACACCACGGGCCGCTATCTCGCGGTCATCGAGTTCGAGTCCTACGAGGACGCGATGCGCAGCAACGAACACCCCGAGGTGGCCGAACTCAACCGGCAGCTCTCGGCCCTGTGCACCCGTCCGCCGGCCTTCACCAACTTCGACCTCAAGGACGTGCGCGAACTCAAGTGACGTACGCGCGCGTGAAGTCGCGACCCCACCCGGTCACGGGCACCATCGATGAATGATCACCAGAGTGCGGGCGCTGAGTACGCAGTGGACCGTGGTGGTGCCACTGATCGCGATCGTGCTGCTCGCGTTCACCTGGGGGCGCGGGCTGCCGGGTGCCGTGGTCGCCGTCGTCGCGGTGGTCCTCGCGGCCTCCGTACTCGCGGCCGTGCACCACGCGGAAGTCGTCGCCCACCGGGTCGGTGAACCCTTCGGTTCGCTGGTGCTCGCCGTGGCCGTGACGATCATCGAGGTCGCGCTGATCGTCACCTTGATGGCCGACGGCGGGGCCAAGAGTTCCACGCTCGCCCGCGACACCGTGTTCGCCGCCGTCATGATCACCTGCAACGGCATCGTCGGTGTCAGCCTGCTCGCTGCCGCGCTGCGGCACCGCGTGGCGATCTTCCAGTCCGAGGGCACCGGGGGAGCGCTCGCCACCGTGGCCACGCTCGCGACGCTCTGCCTGGTCCTGCCGACCTTCACCACCAGCAAGCTCGGCCCCGAGTTCTCCACCTCCCAGCTGGTCTTCTCGGCCGTCTCCGCGCTTGTCCTGTACGGGCTCTTCGTCGCGACGCAGACCGTGCGCCACCGCGACTACTTCCTGCCGATCACCAAGCACGGCGAGGTGATCGACGCCGACGACCACGCGGACGTGCCGAACACCAGGACCGCCCTGTTCAGCCTCGGCCTTCTCGCGCTCGCCCTGGTCGCCGTCGTCGGACTCACCAAGGGCGTCTCGAAGACGATCGAGCGGGGCGTGGAGGCGGCCGGCATGCCGCAGGCGGTCGTCGGCGTGATCATCGCGCTGCTCGTGCTGCTGCCCGAGACCATCGCGGCGCTCCGGGCGGCGCGCAGGGACCGGGTGCAGACCAGCCTCAACCTCGCGCTCGGCTCGTCCATGGCCAGTATCGGCCTCACGGTGCCGGCCGTCGCCATCGCCTCGATCTGGCTGACCGGGCCGCTCGTCCTCGGGCTCGGCGCCACGCACATGGTGCTGCTCGCGCTGACCATGGTGGTCGCGACGCTCACCATCGTTCCGGGCCGTGCCACGCCGCTGCAGGGCGGCGTCCATCTGGTGATCCTCGCCGCGTACATCGAGCTCGCCGTCACGCCCTGACCGGCCTGTACCCACCGCCCTTCGGGCGGTAGTGGCGCCGTGATAGACCCTCAAGGAGCAAACGCTCTTCTACGGAGGTCCCTCGTGCCGCGCACGCTCGCCAACGCCCCGATCATGGTTCTCAACGGCCCGAACCTGAACCTGCTCGGCAAGCGCCAGCCGGAGATCTACGGGCGCGACACCCTCGCCGACGTCGAGGCCCTGTGCGTGAAGGCGGCTGCCGCGCACGGCGCCACCGTGGACTTCCGGCAGTCCAACCACGAGGGCGAGCTCGTCGACTGGATCCATGAGGCGCGCGAGAACCACGTGGGCGTCGTCATCAACCCCGCCGCCTACTCGCACACGTCCGTGGCGATCCTGGACGCGCTCAACACCTGCGACGGCATGCCGGTGGTGGAGGTCCACATCTCCAACATCCACCAGCGCGAGGAGTTCCGGCACCACTCCTACGTATCGCTGCGCGCCGACGGCGTGATCGCCGGATGCGGCGTGCAGGGATACGCGTTCGGGGTGCAGCGAGTGGCGGCGCTCGCCGCGCCGGGGGCGGCGCAGGCGTAGCACGCGGCCTTTTACAGGGCGGGCCGAGGCGAAAAGCCCGCCTACAGGTCACCAGCCCCGCTCGCGCCACTCCTGGATGTGGGGACGTTCGGTGCCCAGCGTCGTGTCGTTGCCGTGTCCCGGGTAGACCCACGTCTCGTCCGGCAGCGTGCCGAAGATCTTCGTCTCCACGTCGTCGACGAGGCTCGCGAAGGCCTCGGGGTCCTTCCACGTGTTGCCCACGCCGCCCGGGAACAGGCAGTCGCCGGTGAAGACGTGCGGGTGGCCGTGCGGGTCGTCGTAGACCAGGGCGATCGAGCCGGGCGTATGGCCGACGAGGTGGCGGGCCGTGAGCGTGATCCGGCCGAACTCGATGGTGTCCCCGTCGTCGACGGCTACGTCGGTCGCCACCGGGATCCCCTCGACGTCCTCGCGTCCCGCGTACGTGCGCGCGCGGGTCGCCTCGACGACCTCCTGGAGGGCCTGCCAGTGGTCGCCGTGCCGGTGCGTGGTGACGACGGCCGCGATGCCGTCCGCGCCGATGAGGTTGCGCAGCGTCTCCGGCTCGTTCGCCGCGTCGATCAGGAGCTGCTGATCGGTTGCGCGGCAGCGCAACAAGTAGGCGTTGTTGTCCATCGGCCCGACCGCGACCTTGGAGATCATCAGGTCCTGCAGCTCGTGCACATCCGCCGGGCCGCCGACCTTCACCGCTCCGTTGTACGTCATGGATTCAGCCTATAGCGGGGGCAGGGACGGCAGGGAGCCCCGGTCGACGGTGAGGGCGCTGCCGTCCCTGCGGCCCGCGAGCCAGCCCAGAAGGTCCGCCTGGTGGCCCTTGATGACGATCCCGAGCTCGGGGTCCGGGCTCGCGCCCGACTTGATCTCCTCCAGGGAGAACTTCTGTACGGCTCCCGTGGAGATCATCCGGCCGTCGTCCTGCTTGATCAGCAGCGGCGGCAGGCCGGGGTGATCGCGGAACCGCTTCGTGAGGAAGTTGATCTCCCGCTGGGTGAACTCGGCGGAGAGGTCCTCCAGCTCATAGCCGATCCCGAGGTCCACGTGGTGCATTTCGACCTCGGTCCAGCGCCGGAACGGCAGGTTCGAGGCGAGATCCTTCACACCGTTGCGCAGCACCACCGTGCGGGTCCAGTCGGTGTCCTCGGCCCCCAGGCGCCGGAAGCGCTCGGCGCTGTCCTGTACGTCGCCGAGCTGCTCGCGCAGTCCGCGCGGGGCGTCCCGTTCGATGTCGGCGTCTCGGGACCGGGCACTCTCGTACATGGGGCGGCCCTCGAGGACGTTGCCGAGCGCGTCCGCATTGCGGGCCAGGTGGGCGAGAACGTGCCCGCGGGTCCACCCCGGGAGCCGTGACGGCTCGGTCACGGCGGCGTTGTCCAGGGTGCCGACCGCGGCGAGCAGCCGGTCGGTCGCTTCGCGTACTGAGGCCAGGTCGCGCACATGATCACTCATGGCGCCGACGATAGCCCCGCCACACGTTCGGGTGAAGGTGGCCTACGGAGGCCTATGATCCGCATGAATCGAATGTACGTGCTATATGGTCGAGGGCGACGTCGGGCATGCTTGGTGGTCCGGGTTTGTTACCAACCAGGGAATCCGACCGGCGTTGTCAGTGGCTCCCTCTAGTCTTCGAAGGACAGCCTTCTCAGGGCCGCTCCGCCTCGATCGCGGCGTGAGCGCTCTCGAGAGTCAGACCGCGAGAGACGGGGGCCCGCCCCTGTCACTTATCTCCAGAAAGGTGCGGACCGGCGTGGCCGACCGTCTCATCGTCCGTGGCGCGCGCGAGCACAATCTTCGGAATGTCTCGCTCGACCTCCCGCGCGACTCCCTCATCGTCTTCACCGGTCTGTCCGGCTCCGGTAAGTCCTCCCTCGCGTTCGACACGATCTTCGCCGAGGGCCAGCGCCGGTACGTCGAGTCGCTGTCGTCGTACGCCCGCCAGTTCCTCGGCCAGATGGACAAGCCGGACGTCGACTTCATCGAGGGCCTCTCCCCGGCCGTCTCGATCGACCAGAAGTCCACGTCGCGCAACCCGCGCTCCACGGTCGGCACCATCACCGAGGTCTACGACTACCTGCGCCTGCTCTTCGCGCGCGTCGGCAAGCCGCACTGCCCCCAGTGCGGCCGGCCCATCGCCCGCCAGTCGCCGCAGGCCATCGTCGACAAGGTCCTGGAGCTGCCCGAGGGCAGCCGCTTCCAGGTCCTGTCGCCGCTCGTGCGCGAGCGCAAGGGCGAGTTCGTCGACCTCTTCAGCGACCTCCAGACCAAGGGCTACTCCCGCGCGCGTGTGGACGGGCAGACGATCCAGCTGTCCGAGCCGCCGACGCTGAAGAAGCAGGAGAAGCACACGATCGAGGTGGTCGTCGACCGCCTCACTGTGAAGAGCTCCGCCAAGCGCCGCCTGACCGACTCCGTGGAGACCGCGCTCGGCCTCTCCGGAGGCATGGTCGTGCTCGACTTCGTCGACCTCCCCGAGGACGACCCGGAGCGCGAGCGCATGTACTCGGAGCACCTGTACTGCACGTACGACGACCTGTCCTTCGAAGAGCTGGAGCCGCGCTCCTTCTCCTTCAACTCGCCCTTCGGCGCCTGCCCCGACTGCACCGGCATCGGCACGCGCATGGAGGTCGACCCCGAGCTGATCGTTCCCGACGAGGAGAAGTCGCTCGACGAGGGCGCCATCCACCCGTGGTCGCACGGGCACACGAAGGACTACTTCGGCCGCCTCATCGGCGCCCTCGCCGACGCGCTCGGATTCCGTACGGACATCCCCTTCGCCGGCCTTCCGCAGCGCGCCAAGAAGGCGCTCCTGAACGGCCACAAGACGCAGATCGAGGTCCGCTACCGCAACCGGTACGGGCGCGAGCGCCGCTACACGACGCCGTTCGAGGGCGCCGTCCCGTTCGTGAAGCGCCGCCACAGCGAGGCCGAGTCGGACACGAGCCGTGAGCGCTTCGAGGGCTACATGCGCGAGGTGCCCTGCCCGACCTGTGAGGGCACGCGACTGAAGCCGCTGATCCTGGCCGTCACGGTCATGGGGAAGTCGATCGCCGAGGTCTCGGCCATGTCGATCAGCGACTGCGCCGACTTCCTGAGCGAGATGAAGCTGAACGCGCGCGACAAGAAGATCGCCGAGCGCGTCCTGAAGGAGGTCAACGAGCGGCTGCGCTTCCTGGTCGACGTGGGCCTCGACTACCTGTCGCTCAACCGCGCGGCGGGCACCCTCTCCGGCGGCGAGGCCCAGCGCATCCGGCTCGCCACGCAGATCGGCTCCGGCCTCGTCGGCGTCCTGTACGTGCTCGACGAGCCGTCCATCGGCCTGCACCAGCGCGACAACCACCGGCTCATCGAGACGCTCGTCCGGCTCCGCGACATGGGCAACACGCTCATCGTGGTCGAGCACGACGAGGACACCATCAAGGTCGCCGACTGGATCGTCGACATCGGCCCCGGCGCGGGCGAGCACGGCGGCAAGGTCGTGCACAGCGGTCCGTTGAAGGGACTGCTGGAGAACCCCGAGTCGATGACCGGCCAGTACCTGGCGGGCAAGAAGGCCATCGAGATGCCGGACATCCGCCGGCCCGTGGACCCGGGACGCCGCCTCACCGTGCACGGCGCCAAGGAGAACAACCTCCGCGACATCGACGTGTCCTTCCCGCTGGGCGTCCTCACCGCCGTCACCGGAGTCTCCGGATCCGGCAAGTCGACGCTGGTGAACGACATCCTGTACACGCACCTGGCAAGGGAGTTGAACGGGGCGCGGTCCGTCCCCGGCCGCCACACGCGCGTGGACGGCGACGACCTAGTCGACAAGGTCGTGCACGTCGACCAGTCGCCCATCGGCCGCACGCCGCGGTCGAACCCGGCGACGTACACCGGAGTCTTCGACAACGTCCGCAAGCTGTTCGCCGAGACGACCGAGGCGAAGGTGCGCGGCTATCTGCCGGGCCGCTTCTCCTTCAACGTCAAGGGCGGCCGCTGCGAGAACTGCTCCGGTGACGGCACGATCAAGATCGAGATGAACTTCCTGCCGGACGTGTACGTCCCGTGCGAGGTCTGCCACGGCGCGCGCTACAACCGGGAGACGCTGGAGGTCCACTACAAGGGCAAGTCCATCTCCGAGGTCCTGGACATGCCGATCGAGGAGGCGCACAGCTTCTTCGAGGCCGTCCCGGCGATCGCCCGCCACCTCAAGACGCTCAACGACGTGGGCCTCGGCTACGTCCGGCTCGGGCAGCCCGCGCCGACGCTCTCCGGTGGTGAGGCGCAGCGTGTGAAGCTCGCCAGCGAGCTGCAGAAGCGTTCCACGGGCCGCACGGTGTACGTGCTCGACGAGCCGACGACCGGTCTGCACTTCGAGGACATCAGCAAGCTCATCACGGTGCTCTCGGGCCTCGTCGACAAGGGCAACACGGTCATCGTCATCGAGCACAACCTCGACGTCATCAAGACCGCCGACTGGGTCGTCGACATGGGCCCCGAGGGGGGTAACGGCGGAGGTCTCGTCGTCGCGGAGGGCACCCCGGAGGAGGTCGCGGCGATCCCGACGAGCCACACCGGAAAGTTCCTGCGTGACGTCCTCGGCGCCGACCGGGTCAGCGACGCGGCCGTGCCGGCCGCGCGTCCCCGTAAGGCGGCGAAGAAGACCGTGGCGGCGACGAAGGCCCCGGCCAAGAAGACGGCCGCGGCGAAGGCGACCGCCACCAAGACGGCCGCGGCGAAGGCGACCGCCACCAAGGCGACCGCCAAGACGGCCGCGAAGAAGCCCACAGCCAAGAAGGCGACCAAGGCGACCAAGGCGACCGGGAAGGCCCGTAAGGCCTGACACAGGTCTGTCCGTCCCGCCGACGGACGAGCGACGGCGCCCCGTGGGGAACTCCCCGCGGGGCGCCGCACGTTCAGATCCGGCCGACCCTCACGAGCCGCCCCTCACGAGGCCGTCCCTCACCACGCGACGCCCGCCAGCTCGGCGGCGTACGGCGGCTCCGCGCCCGCCCGTGAGCAGGTGACCGCCGCCGCCCGCGCGGCGAACCGCAGCAGCCGGGACCAGTCGTCGCCGCCGAGCGCGGCGATGGCGGCGGGGGAGAGGGCGTCCTGGCGCGAAAGCCCGTGCAGCAGCGCGGCGTTGACGGTGTCACCGGCGCCGATCGTGTCCACGACGTCGACCCGCTCACCCGGTATCGCGTACTCGCCCCCGTCCCGTGTGAGTACGGTGAGCCCGTCCCCGCCGCGCGTGATCACCACGGCGGCCGGTCCCGCGGCCAGCCACTCCTGAGGTGTGCCGCCCAGCCATTCGGCGTCGTCCTCGGAGAGCTTCAGCAGCGTCGTCGACGCCAGCCAGTTCTTGAAACGGGCCCGGTAGGCGTCCGCGTCGGGGATCAGTCCTGCCCGGATGTTCGGGTCGAGCGCCGTGCACACGCCCTGCGCGGCTGCCGAGCGCATCACGTCCTCGTACGCGGTGGCGCCCGGTTCGAGCGCCAGCGAGCAGGTGCCGAACGACATCGCGCGCGTGCCGGCGGGCAGCGCCTCGGGCACCGCGAAGAGCCGGTCGGCCGTCCCCTCCACGTAGAACGAGTACCCGGCGGAGCCGTCGGCGCCGATCGAGGCCACGGCGAGCGTCGTCGGCTCGTCGCCCCGCTGCACCGGGGACACATCCACTCCGGCCGACCGCAGGCCGCCGAGCAGGGCCTCCCCGAAGGCGTCCCGCGACACCCGGGAGCAGAACGCCACGGACGAGCCGAGGCGGCCGAGCGCCACCGCCGTGTTGTACGGGCCGCCACCGAGCCGCGGCGCGAGGGCGGGCAGCTCGCCGTCGGTGGGCACGCCCTGGGGGACGAGGTCGATCAGTGCCTCTCCGGCGACGACAATCACGGTGTTTCCTTTCGAGCGGGCAAGCGGACGAGCACCGGCAAGCGAGCGAACCCGGGCAAGCGACCGAGCACGGGCAGGCGACCGCCCGGTCGGACCTGCGATCACCACACGCCGACGCTAGAGCCTCCCACCGAGCACGGCACCCGCCTCACCCGAACCGGGCACGCCCGCCGTGCACCCGGGCACGTACGCCCTGGATCCGGGCAGGGGGTTCACTCCCAGTCCCACCCGATGCCCATCAGCCCCGCCCGCACCTGCGGCTCCACCATGTGCACCGACCGGTGCGTGTCGCTCAGCGCGAGTTCGTGGCGGCCGTCGCGCGGGCCCGCGGCCGACCGCTGCGCGAAGCGGTGGCAGCGCACGGGCAGCGCCTCGTCCGCGAACCGGACCTGGAGCGCGTACTGCCCTCCGGCGAAGCCGAATCCGCGGACGTACTCGGAGGCCGGACCGGCCGTCCCGTCCTCGAAGCCGTAGTGGAACAGATGCGTGTCACCGGCCCGGAGCCGCGCGTCGAACAGCAGCTCCGCGACCAGGACGCCCGCCCCGTCGTCCCATCGCACCCGCCCCGTACGGCAGTTCTCCGTGGCGTAGACCGCCACATCCGCCGGGGAACATCCCGGATCGCCATGGTGGATGGCCACATAACGGTCCACGCCGTCGTGGTGCGCCCGCACGATCTGCTGCGAATCCCTGCCGAGGAGCTGCCGGCGCGCGCCGATCCGCACCCGCTCGTGGTGCCCGATGGTGTGCACCCCGCCGTCCAGCGGGGACTCCAGCTCCGCGAGCAGCCGCTCGACGGCCCCGGACACCTCGATGAGCGACCGGTACGAGCGGGCCGCGGAGCGCTTGGGCACGGCCGTTCCGGGCACCGGGCCGAGCAGCCGGATCAGTGATTCCTCGGGCAGTTCGAGGATCTCCTCCAGGGCGCGCACGGCGCGCATCGACTCTGGGCGCTGCGGCCGCCGTGCGCCGTGCTGCCAGTAACTCAGGCTGGTGACGCCGATGGTGACGCCCCGGCGGGCCAGGTGGTGGCGCACTCGGTGCAGGGGCAGCTGCCGGGCGGCGATCGCGGCCCGCAGGGCGCTGTGGAACGGCCCTGAGCGCAGCACCGCCTCCAGGTTCGGCCCCCGGGCCGTTGATGTCCGTCGTCCGTCGAGCCGCATTCCACCGCCTCAAGTCACCCGGCATTGAAGCGTGTTGGCCCGCGCCCGACAAGCCTCGACACTCACCACACGCAACGCCACCGGCCGACCACGCACAGGTGTCGGACGCCGCGGGCGGCCGCGTACCCCCGAGAGCGCGGCGCCACCCACGCAGCGCACCCCGAACTGTCACACACCGCCAGTAGGGTGTCTGACATGGCCGACCCCTCCAGCTACCGCCCCAAGCCGGGACAGATCCCCGACTCCCCAGGGGTGTACAGGTTCCGCGACGAGCACCGCCGGGTGATCTACGTCGGGAAGGCGAAGAGCCTGCGCCAGCGCCTGGCGAGCTACTTCCAGGACCTGGCGAACCTGCACCCCCGTACGCGCACGATGGTCACCACGGCCGCGTCCGTGGAGTGGACGGTGGTGTCCACGGAGGTCGAGGCGCTGCAGCTGGAGTACTCCTGGATCAAGGAGTACGACCCCCGGTTCAACGTCAAGTACCGCGACGACAAGAGCTACCCGTACCTCGCGGTGACGATGAACGAGGAGTTCCCGCGGGTCCAGGTGATGCGCGGCCAGAAGAAGAAGGGCGTGCGCTACTTCGGTCCGTACGGGCACGCGTGGGCGATCCGCGACACCGTGGACCTGCTCCTGCGCGTCTTCCCTGTACGCACGTGCTCCAAGGGCGTGTTCAACAACGCGGAGCGCACGGGCCGGCCCTGTCTGCTCGGCTACATCGGCAAGTGCTCGGCTCCCTGCGTGAGCCGCGTCACGCCCGAGGAGCACCGCGAACTGGCCGACGAGTTCTGCGACTTCATGGCGGGGCGTACCGGGACGTACATCCGGCGCCTGGAGAAGGACATGGCCGCGGCGGCCGACGAGATGGAGTACGAGCGGGCGGCCCGCCTGCGTGACGACGTCGAGGCGCTCAAGAAGGCCATGGAGAAGAGCGCGGTCGTCCTCACCGACGCCACCGACGCCGACCTCGTCGCCCTGGCGGAGGACGAGCTGGAGGCGGCCGTCCAGATCTTCCACGTGCGCGGCGGACGCGTGCGCGGCCAGCGCGGCTGGGTCACCGACAAGGTCGAGGCGGTCACCAGCGGCGACCTCGTCGAGCACGCGCTGCAGCAGCTCTACGGGGAGGAGACCGGGGACGCCGTCCCCAAGGAGGTCCTCGTCCCCGCGCTGCCCGAGCCCCTGGAGCCCGTCCAGGCCTGGCTCACCGAGCGCCGCGGGTCGAACGTGTCGTTGCGCATCCCGCAGCGCGGCGACAAGAAGGCGCTCATGGAGACGGTCTACAGGAACGCGCAGCAGGGCCTCGTCCTGCACAAGACGAAGCGCGCCTCCGACCTCACCACGCGCTCGCGCGCGCTGGAGGAGATCGCCGCGGCCCTCGACCTGGACAGCGCTCCGCTGCGCATCGAGTGCTACGACATCTCGCACCTCCAGGGCGACGACGTCGTGGCCTCCATGGTCGTCTTCGAGGACGGCCTGGCCCGCAAGAGCGAGTACCGGCGCTTCCAGATCAAGGGCTTCGAGGGACAGGACGACGTCCGTTCCATGCACGAGGTCATCACTCGGCGCTTCAAGCGCTACCTCTCCGCCCAGGAGAAGTCGGCCGACTGGTCCGACGAGGAGCCGGACGCGGGCGAGGAACCGGTGGTCGAGGAGTCGCGCCTCACAGAGGACGACGGCCGGCCCAAGAGGTTCGCCTACCCGCCGCAGCTCGTCGTGGTCGACGGCGGGCAGCCGCAGGTCGCGGCGGCCAAGCGGGCCCTGGACGAGCTCGGCATCGACGACATCGCGGTGTGCGGCCTCGCCAAGCGTCTCGAAGAGGTCTGGGTGCCGGACGAGGAGGACCCGGTGGTCCTTCCCCGCACCAGCGAGGGGCTCTACCTGCTCCAGCGCGTGCGGGACGAGGCGCACCGCTTCGCGATCGCCTACCAGCGCACCAAGCGGGCCAAGCGCTTCAGGTCGGGCCCGCTGGACGACGTGCAGGGCCTCGGGGACTCGCGCAAGCAGGCACTGCTCAAGCACTTCGGGTCGGTGAAGCGGCTGCGGGCCGCCACCATCGACCAGATCTGCGAGGTCCCCGGCATAGGCCGCAAGACGGCCGAGGCCATCGTGCTGGCCTTCGCCAAGGCCGCGCCCGCCGCGCCCGCGGTGAACACGGCCACCGGAGAGATCATCGAATACGAAGACGAAGCGACCGGCACGACGGACGTGCCGGCCGGCGGGGACCCGGTCAGCGCGGGCGCCCCGGAGGAACAACGGGGGCATGAGTCATGAGCGAGCAGGACCACGAGAGCAGCGACACCAGCGGCATGCCACAGGGCCCCGCACCACAGGAACAGCCGCAACCACAGCACGGAGCACAAGTGAGCACGGGCACCGGATCAGGGACAGGACCAGGCACGGAACAACCAGGCACGGGCGAAGAGACGGGCACAGGCGAAGGCACAGGCGCGGACCTGGACACCGCGGCGGGAGCCGGCAAGACCGCCGATGCGCCGGGCGTCCCCGACACCGCCATCCCCGAGCTCGTGATCATCTCCGGGATGTCGGGCGCCGGCCGCTCCACCGCGGCGAAGTGCCTGGAGGACCTCGGCTGGTTCGTCGTCGACAACCTGCCGCCCGCGCTGATCCCCACCATGGTGGAGCTCGGCGCCCGCTCGCAGGGCAACGTGGCGCGGATCGCGGTCGTCGTCGACGTACGGGGACGGCGCTTCTTCGACAACCTCCGGCAGTCCCTCGCGGACCTGGAGGCCAAGCACGTCACGCGCCGCATCGTCTTCCTGGAGTCCTCCGACGAGGCCCTGGTGCGCCGCTTCGAGTCCGTACGCCGCCCGCACCCCCTCCAGGGCGACGGCCGGATCGTCGACGGCATCGACGCCGAGCGCGAACTGCTGCGCGAGCTGCGCGGCGACGCGGACCTGGTCATCGACACCTCCAGCCTCAACGTCCACGAACTGCGCGCCAAGATGGACGCCCAGTTCGCCGGCGACGAGGAGCCCGAGCTGCGGGCCACCGTCATGTCGTTCGGCTTCAAGTACGGCCTGCCGGTCGACGCCGACCTCGTGGTCGACATGCGCTTCCTGCCGAACCCGCACTGGGTCCCCGAGCTGCGCCCCTTCACCGGCCTGAACGAGGAGGTGTCGAACTACGTCTTCTCGCAGCCCAGCGCCAAGGAGTTCCTCGACCGCTACACCGAGCTGCTCCAGCTGATCGCCGCCGGCTACCGCCGTGAGGGCAAGCGCTACGTGACGATCGCCGTCGGCTGTACGGGCGGCAAGCACCGCTCCGTCGCGACGTCGGAGAAGCTCGCCGCCCGCCTCGCCGCGCAGGGCGTCGAGACCGTGATCGTCCACCGTGACATGGGACGGGAATGACGGGACGTACCCTGCGGCTCACCAGCAGGATCCGCCGCAGAACCTCGCCGGTGAAGCCGGGCAGGGGCACCACACCCAAGGTCGTCGCCCTCGGCGGCGGCATGGGTCTGTCGGCATCCCTGGCCGCGCTGCGCCGCATCACGAACAACCTCACGGCCGTCGTCACGGTCGCCGACGACGGGGGCTCCAGCGGCCGCCTGCGCGACGAGCTGGGCGTGCTGCCGCCCGGTGACCTGCGCAAGGCCCTCGCGGCCCTGTGCGGGGACGACGACTGGGGCCAGACCTGGGCCCGCGTCATCCAGCACCGCTTCCAGTCCAAGGGCGAGCTGCACGAGCACGCGGTCGGCAATCTGCTGATCGTCGCCCTGTGGGAGCAGCTCGGCGATCATGTGCAGGCCCTGGACCTGGTCGGCAAGCTGCTCGGCGCGCAGGGGCGGGTGCTGCCCATGTCCGCCGTCCCGCTGGAGCTCCAGGCCCTGGTGAAGGGACACGATCCGACACGCCCGGACGACATCGAGACCGTGCGCGGTCAGGCGACGGTCGCGCTCACCCGCGGTGAGGTCCAGTCCGTCCACGTGGTGCCGCGCGATCCGCCGGCCGTTCCCGAGGCGGTCGCCGCGGTGCTCGACGCGGACTGGGTGGTGCTGGGCCCGGGCTCCTGGTTCTCCTCCGTGATTCCGCATCTGCTGGTCCCGGAGCTGCTCGACGCACTGGTCGAGACGAAGGCCCGAAAGGTCCTCTCGCTGAACCTCGCGCCGCAACCCGGAGAAACTGAGGGGTTCTCCCCGCAGCGTCATTTGGAAGTTTTGGGACGACACGCACCTAAACTCACGTTGGACGTGGTGCTGGCCGACGAGGCCGCCGTGCCCGATCGCGAGTCCCTGACCGAAACCGCCCATGAGCGTTTCGGTGCCGCGGTCGAGCTGGCGCCGGTGGCCAGGCCCGACGGCACTCCGAGGCACGACCCGGAGCTGTTGGCCGCCGCGTACGACCGTATTTTTCGGATGCATGGAAGGATCGGCCCATGGCGATGACGGCAGCGGTGAAGGACGAGATCTCCCGGCTCCCCGTCACCCGGACCTGCTGCAGGAAGGCCGAGGTCTCGGCCATTCTGCGGTTTGCGGGCGGCCTTCACCTGGTGAGCGGCCGCATCGTGATCGAGGCGGAGCTGGACACCGCGATGGCCGCACGGCGGCTCAAGCGGGACATTCTCGAGATCTTCGGGCACAGCTCGGAGCTGATCGTGATGGCGCCCGGCGGGCTGCGCCGCGGCTCGCGGTTCGTTGTACGAGTGGTGGCGGGCGGCGACCAGCTGGCCCGCCAGACGGGCCTGGTGGACGGCCGCGGCCGGCCGATCCGGGGCCTGCCGCCGCAGGTGGTCTCGGGGGCCACCTGCGACGCCGAGGCGGCCTGGCGCGGCGCGTTCCTGGCGCACGGCTCGCTCACCGAGCCGGGGCGCTCCAGCTCGCTCGAGGTGACGTGCCCGGGCCCCGAGGCGGCGCTCGCCCTGGTCGGCGCCGCCCGCAGGCTGCAGATCGCGAGCAAGGCCCGTGAGGTGCGCGGCGTGGACCGCGTGGTGGTGCGCGACGGCGACGCGATCGGCGCCCTGCTCACCCGTATGGGGGCGCACGAGTCGGTGCTCGCCTGGGAGGAGCGGCGGATGCGCCGCGAGGTGCGCGCCACCGCGAACCGCCTCGCGAACTTCGACGACGCGAACCTGCGCCGCTCGGCCCGCGCCGCGGTCGCGGCCGGCGCCCGGGTGCAGCGCGCCCTGGAGATCCTCGCCGACGACGTGCCCGAGCACCTCGCCGCCGCGGGCCGCCTGCGCATGGACCACAAGCAGGCCTCCCTGGAGGAGCTGGGCGCGCTCGCCGACCCGCCGCTGACCAAGGACGCCGTCGCGGGCCGCATCCGCCGCCTGCTGGCCATGGCGGACAAGCGGGCCCAGGACCTCGGCATCCCCAGCACGGAGTCCAACCTCACGGAGGACATGGCGGAGGAGCTGACGGAGGAGATGGCGGAGAGCCTCGCGCAGAACCTGGCGGGCTGACCCGCAGCACCTTTTCGACGAGCCGGTGGCGGGGGGGGGGCGGGGGGGCGCCCCCCCCCCGGGAGAAAAGTGTTATAGGGGGGGGTGTGGGCCCAGAGGAT
>NZ_JBEOVM010000099.1:0-24051 GCF_040295505.1 Streptomyces sp. NPDC002790
GTAACGACGGCCAGGTCGTCGTTACACGTCACAGTCCCGCCGTGCTGCTCCTCAGGAACCGCCGCCGAAGTCCCCTCCGCCGAAGCCGCCGCCACCGCCGAAGTCGCCGCCCCCACCGTCGCCGAAGCCGCCGCCGAAGTCGCCGGGGTCGAAGTCGGAGCCGGAGATGTCGCCGCCGTCGAAGCCGCCGCCGAAGTCGCCGCCGCCGTAGTCGGCCGCGTAGGCGGGGCTCGCCAGCATGGAGCCGAGCACCGTGCCGACCAGCAGGCCCGGCAGCATGCCGCCGCCGAAGTAGCCGCCGGCCCACGGGCCGTACGCCGGGCCCGCGTCGTAGTACGGGCGGCGCTCCCCCGCCCCCGCGTCGACCGTGCGCACATGCGGGTCCTCGCCGTCCCGCAGCCGCGTCGCGTCCGCCGCGCAGACCGGGACCTCGCGGGACGAGCCGCCGGGCGGCGTCCACAGGGCGTCCTCGGTGGAGGGGCCGTGGCGCGGGTCGAAGAAGCAGGGCGCCCTGCGCTCGGGCAGCGGGCGGCCCTCGCGGCGCGCGGCAAGCTGCGCGAGTGCGAACCGGCCGTCCTCCAGGGCCTGCGTCACGCCGCGTACGTCGTCCGGGCGCCGGGCGTCGGCCATGTACTGCTTGGCCTTCTCGTACGCGTCGAGCGCCCGCTCGAAGTCGGCCCGCATCGCGTCGTCGGCGCCGGCCTCCGCCGGGTGGAAGTCGAGCCGGTCGAGTTCCTCGCCGAACGCCGTGATGTCCTCGTCCACGACGACCCGCAGCTTGTCGAGGGCCTCGCGCTGCTCCTCCTCGCGCTTGCGCCGGTTGCGCCGGCTCAGGGCGTAGACACCGACGCCGCCGACCACGACGACCGCGCCGACGCCGATCAGGGGGCCTACGGAGACGCCCTCGTCGCCGCCGCCCGCGTCCCAGGCGGACGGGGCCGAGCCCCTAGCCGTCCGGACCGACGTGCTCACGAAGTCGTCGAGCTGGCTCTTGGCGGACTCGCCCTGCACGCTGCCCACCGCGTTCTTGACGGCCTGCTGGGACATCACCCGACTGTCCGCGCGCGCGTCGAACCGGTCGCCGAGGCGGACCCCGTACACGCCCACGATCCCCGTCTTCGCACGGAGATCGCTGAAGAGCTTCTGCGTCGGGAAGTCGGCGGGCAGCACCGCGACCATGACCGGCTTGTTCGCGTCCTTGATCTTGTTCTCGAGCGCGTCGACGTCGTCCGAGGTGAGCCCGCCGGCCGCGCCGGGCGCGACGTAGACAGGGCTCTTCTCCAGGGCGTCGGCCACGGTGGACACGTCCGTGGCGGCGGCCGCGGGGGGCGCCACGGTGAGGGTGGCGCCCAGGGCGAGGAGCGGGGCGGCGAGGGCGGCGATGAGGGGCCTCATGTATCGACGCTAACTCAGCGCGGTACGTGGGGCCCCTCTCGCGGCGACGTGGTTGGCGTCCCGGGGCTCTGCCCCGGACCCCCGCGCCTCAATCGCCGGCGGGGCTTGATGTGGGCTTGAGAGGTCTATTCGACCGGTTCCACGCCCGCCCGCAGCAGCCCGTACGTGTACGCGTCCTCCAGCGCGCCCCACGACGCCGCGATCACGTTCTCGGCGACGCCGACCGTGGACCACTCGCCGGTGCCGTCGCTCGTCGAGATCAGGACGCGGGTCGTGGAGGACGTGCCGTGCTTGCCCTCCAGGATGCGGACCTTGTAGTCGACCAGCTCCAGCTTCGCGAGCTGCGGGTAGATCCGCTCCAGGCCGACGCGGAGCGCGCGGTCGAGGGCGTTCACCGGGCCGTTGCCCTCCGCCGTGGCGACGATGCGCTCGCCCTTGGCCCACAGCTTCACGGTGGCCTCGTTGGCGTGCGAGCCGTCGGGGCGGTCCTCGACGATCGCGCGCCAGGACTCGACGCGGAAGTACTTGCGCTCCTTGCCCTCGACCTCGGCGCGCATCAGGAGTTCGAAGGAGGCGTCGGCCGCTTCGTACGTGTAGCCCTGGAGTTCGCGCTCCTTGACGCGCTCCACGACCCGGCCGATCAGCTCGCGGTCGCCCCCGAGGTCGACGCCGAGCTCCTTGCCCTTGAGCTCGATGGACGCGCGGCCCGCCATGTCGGACACGAGCATGCGGATGCGGTTGCCGACGAGGTCGGGGTCGATGTGCTGGTACAGGTCCGGGTCGACCTTGATCGCGGAGGCGTGCAGGCCCGCCTTGTGCGCGAACGCGGAGACACCCACGTACGGCTGGTGCGTGGAGGGGGTGAGGTTCACGACCTCGGCGATGGCGTGCGAGATACGGGTCATCTCGCGCAGCGCGCCCTCGGGGAGGACCTTCTTGCCGTACTTGAGCTCCAGAGCGGCGACGACCGGGAAGAGGTTGGAGTTGCCGACGCGCTCGCCGTAGCCGTTCGCCGTGCACTGGACGTGGGTCGCGCCCGCGTCCACCGCGGCGAGGGTGTTGGCGACGGCGCAGCCCGTGTCGTCCTGGGCGTGGATGCCGAGCCGGGCGCCGGTGTCGGCGATGACGGTGGAGACGACGGCCTGGACCTGGGCGGGCAGGAAGCCGCCGTTGGTGTCGCAGAGGACGACGACGGAGGCGCCCGCCTCGTGCGCGGCCCGGACGACGGACTTCGCGTACTCGGCGTTGGCGCGGTAGCCGTCGAAGAAGTGCTCGCAGTCGACGAAGACCCGGCGGCCCTCCGCGACCAGGTAGGAGACCGTGTCGCGGACCATCTCGAGGTTCTCTTCGAGGGTCGTGCGCAGGGCCAGTTCGACGTGCCGGTCGTGCGACTTGGCGACCAGGCAGATCACCGGAGCGCCGGACTCCAGGAGGGCCCGCACCTGCGGGTCCTCGCTCGCCTTGGCGTTCGCCCTGCGGGTGGCGCCGAAGGCGACGAGCTGCGCGTGCTTGAAGTCGATCTCTTCTCGCGCGCGGGCGAAGAACTCGGTGTCGCGGGGGTTGGCGCCGGGCCAGCCGCCCTCGATGAAGCCCACGCCGAAATCGTCCAGGTGCCGGGCAATGGCCAGCTTGTCCGCGACGGTGAGGTTGATGCCCTCGCGCTGTGCGCCGTCGCGCAGCGTGGTGTCGAAGACGTGGAAGGCGTCGGAGGCCTCGCGGGAATCGTCGAGTTCGCCGGCGGTGTCGCTGAGACGTTCACTGGGGCTGCTGCTCATGCTGATCTGGCTCCTGATCGGGATCTCGGTCTTCGTACCGGAAGGACCGGTTCCACCGTCCATCTATGATCCCTCGCGCTCTCGGCCTGGCTGCGGGTGGGCCAGAAACCGAAAAAACCCCTCGCGGGTGCGAGAGGTCTGCGCGCGGGTCGAGGACGACGGTGTCCACCTGTACCGGGTCGTACGAGGTGGTCACTGCGGACCGGCGCGCCTGCTGCCAATAATCATGGCCAACGAGAGCACGGACGCAGTTTGCCACAGCCCCGGCGAGGCCTGGGCTGTGGTCTCACGATGCGGTCAGACCGGTGTCACCCCGGCTGCCGTGCGCGGAGAGGCACTTCCCGTACGAGGTGCGCCGACCCGAACGCCACCGCGCACAGCACCGCCGTACCGACCGCCACTCCGTGCAGCCCGTCGACGATGCCCGCGGGACCGGGGCCGTCGTGCACCCGCTGGACGAACACGGACCCGAGCACCGCGACGCCGAGCGAGCCCCCGACGGTCCGAAGGAGCGTCTGCGTCCCGCTGGCCGCGCCCATGTCGCGGGGCTCGGCGCTGTTCATGGTGATCAGCATCGAGGGCTGCAACAGGCAGCCGAGGCCGACGCCGAGGGCCAACGTCAGGGCGGACGCCGCCCACGTCGCCGTCCCCGTGCCGAGCAGGAGCAGGGCCAGCGCGCCCGCCGTCGCCAGGGCGCCGCCCGCGAGCGGGTAGGGCCGGTAGCGGCCGCCGTTGCTCACGCGCCGCCCGATGGTCAGCTGGGCGCCCATCATGCCGAGCATCAGGGGGAGCAGCAGCAGTCCGCTCCCCGTCGCCGACATGCCCCGTACGTGCTGCATGTACTGCGGCAGATACGTGGCGGCCGCGAGCATGGCCGCCCCCGAGGTGAAGCTCAGCACCTGCGCGACACCGAAGTTGCGGTCGCGGAACAGCCGCGGCGGGATCACCGGCTCGGCCGCGCGCCGCTCCACCGCGACGAACCCGGCGAGGGCCGCCGCCGAGACCAGGGCGAGCGCCCCGATCAGTGGCGACGTCCAGGCGTACGTCGTCCCGGCCCACGACGACAGCAACGTCAGGGCGAGGATCGCGAGGGTGAGCAGCGCCGCGCCCGCGAGGTCGACCCGCGCCTTCACCCGCTCGGTGCGCACCCGCACGCCCGCCCCGACGACGGCGAGAGCGAGGGCCCCGACGGGCACATTGACGTAGAACACCCACCGCCAGTCCAACTGGTCCGTGAGGAAGCCGCCGATCAGTGGGCCGCCGATCATCGCGGCGGGCAGCAGCACGCCGATGACGGCCTGCGAGCGGCCCGCCTCCGCGGGCCCGAGCAGCGTCCCCACGAGCGAGATCGCTCCCACGAACAGGCCGCCCGCACCGATGCCCTGCACCGCCCGGAACGCGATCAACTGCCCCATGTCCTGGGCGAGTCCGCACAGCACGGACCCGGCGAGGAAGACGGAGATCGAGGCGAGATAGCTGCCCTTGCGGCCGTACAGGTCGCCGACCTTGCCCCACAGCGGGGTGGTCACGGCCGTGGCCAGCAGGTAGGCGGTGACCACCCAGGACAGATGATCCATGCCGCCGAGGTCGCCGACGATGACGGGCAGGGCCGTGCCGACGATGGTGCCGTCCAGCGTGGCGAGCACGATACCGAGCAGCAGCCCGGCGATCACGAGCCGGGAGGGCGCGCGCTCCGCGGTCCGCCGCATCTCTTCCGTGAGTGTCGTCATGGTCGCCTCAAGCCGCGTACGGGCGATCGGACTTGGCGTCGCGCAGGGCATGCGCCCACCAGGTCAGCTGGTCGAGCATCGCCTTGGCCGCGGCGTCCACGGCCGGATCGTCGACCCGGCCGTCCGCGTCGAACGCGCCCCAGGCGTTGTGGAAGCTGACCGTGTTGCGGACGCTCATGGCGTTCAACTCGGCCATGACGACCCGCAGTTGCTCGACCGCGCGCAGCCCACCGGACAGGCCCCCGTACGAGACGAAGCCGACCGGCTTGCCATGCCACTCCGTGTTGTGCCAGTCGATCGCGTTCTTCAGGGACGCCGGGAAGCTGTGGTTGTACTCGGGCGTGACGAGGATGAACGCGTCGGCGGCGGCGAGGCGCGGCGAGACCCGGGCGAGGGCCTCCGTCGCGCCGGGCGGCGGCTGCTCACCGAAGGCCGGCAGGACGGTCGGCAACGGCGTCTCGGCGAGGTCGACGACGTCGGCGCGCAGATCGGCGCGCTGCCCGAGGTGGCCGGCGAGCCACTTCGTCACGACGGGCGCGAAGCGGCCCTCGCGGGTCGAGCCGACGAGGACGGCGACGCGGAGCGGATCGGTGCTTGGCATGACGGAACCCCCTGTTTGTGTACGGCGTACACTCTGGTGTGCGTACAACGTACACATCGATGTGTACGGCGTCCACTGGGGATACGCTGTACACGTTCATGCGTGAGAAGTGAGAAGCGAGAGGGGTCGATGGCGTGGTGGCACAGGGGAAGGCCGAGAGCGAGGCGGGCGGCCTCGTCGAGCCCTCGCTCTGGGAGCGTCTTGAGCGGCCCGCGCCCACCCGGCGCGCCTCGCTAACCCTGGCGCGGATCGCCGCGGCGGCCGTGGAACTGGCCGACGAGGAGGGCGGCGCCGCCGTCACCATGCGCCGCCTGGCCACCAAGCTGGGCGTCGCCCCGATGGCCGCGTACCGGCACGTCTCCGACAAAGAGGATCTGTGGGCGCTGATGTTCGACCGGGTCTCGGCCGAGCTGACCGTGCCCGACGACGTGACCGACTGGCGCGAGGTGCTGCGCTCCTTCGGGCTCCAGACACGGGAGTTGATGCTCCGTCACCCCTGGCTCGGGCAGACGCCGTTGCCGCTCATCCAGCTCACCCCGGCGCGGATGGCAGTGGCGGAGCGGCAGTTGAAGGCGCTGGCGACCAAGGAGCTCGACACGGACGCGATGGTGGCCGCCCACCGCACGGTCGGCGCGTTCGTGCACGGCGCGACCCAGACCGAGATCGCGCTGCGCGAGTACCGCGAGCGGCACGGTTGGAAGAGCGGCGACGAGACGCGGGAGGCGCTCGCCCCGCAGATGAAGTACCTGTTGGAAAGCGGCCGTTACCCGAACTACCACCAGTACGCCCTGTCGGCGACCCGCAAGGACGACCCGGCCTGGGAGTTCGAGTTCGGCCTCGACTGCGTGCTCGACGGGATCGCGCGGCGACTCGACATCTGACCCGTACGAAAAGAGCCCGCTGCGGTCAGGCGGTCTGCTTCGCCGGCGTGCCGCCGACGGCCTCCGCGTTCTTGACCTGGTTCAGGTCGATGTCGCGGGTCTCGCGCATCGTCAGGTAGACGATCAGCGAGACGGCCGCGCACCCGGCGACGTACCAGTAGAAGCCCGACTCGATGCCCGCGTCCTTGAACCAGAGCGCCACGTATTCGGCGGTGCCGCCGAAGAGGGCGTTGGCGATGGCGTACGGGAGAGCCACGCCGAGGGCGCGGATGCCCGTCGGGAAGAGCTCGGCCTTCACGCAGGCGTTGATGGACGTGTAGCCCGTGACGATGACGAGGGCGAGCAGGGAGAGGCCGAGGGCCGGCCAGAACGAGCCCGCGTGCTGGAGCAGCGTCATGATCGGCACGGTCAGGAAGGTGGAGCCGACCGCGAAGGTGATCAGCAGCGGGCGGCGGCCGATCCGGTCGGACAGCGCGCCGGCGAGCGGTTGCAGACAGGCGAAGACGACGAGGGCGAAGAAGGAGACGAGGGTGGCCGTGTCCTTGCTGAGGCCCGCCGAATTGGACAGGTACTTCGTCAGGTACGTCGTGTACGTGTAGTACGCGACCGTGCCGCCCATGGTCAGCGCGATCACGAGGAACGCCTCGCGCTTGTGCGCCATCAGCGCCTTGATGGTGCCCTTGTCGTCGCCGCCCACGGTGGCGTCCGCGTCGGCGGACTCCTCGTAGACCTCGGTCTCCAGCATGTTGCGGCGCAGGTAGAAGATGATCGCCGCGCCGAGGGCGCCGATGATGAACGGGATGCGCCAGCCCCAGCTGTGCAGGGCGCCGTCGGTCATGGTGCGCTGGAGCACGATCATCAGCCCGAGGCCGACGATCTGGCCCGCCGTCATCGACACGTACTGGAAGCTGGAGGCGAAGCCGCGCTTCTCCGGGGACGAGGCCTCGGTGAGGTAGGTGGCGCTGGCCGCGTACTCGCCGCCGACCGAGAGGCCCTGGAGCAGGCGCGCGATCAGCAGCACGACGGCGCCGCCGTAGCCGGCCACCGCGTACGTCGGCGCGATGGCGATGAGCACCGCCGACGCGGACATCAGCGAGACGGTGAGGGTCAGCGCCGCCTTGCGGCCCTTGCGGTCACCGACCCGGCCGAGCAGCCAGCCGCCCACGGGGCGCATGAAGAAGCCGACGGCGAAGATGCCGGCGGTGTTCATCAGCTGGGCGGTCGGGTTGCCGCTCGGGAAGAAGGATCCCGCGAAGTACGTCGCGAAGCTCGCGTACACGAACCAGTCGAACCACTCGACCATGTTCCCGGCCGAGCCGACCAGGATCTTCTTCCATTGTTCTCGTCCCATGATCGGCACGATGCGGGAGTGGTCATGCTCAGAGCAAGAGCACCCGGGCAACGATCACGCGTACTTGCGTTCATAGTGTTCACGGGGCTGTTCGCGGTGCGGTTCACGCGCGAGTTCGGCGAACGTCGCGAGCCAGTGGTCGGTCGTGAAGTCGCCGCTCTCGACGGCCGGGAGGCCCGCGTCGAGGTGCTCCTCGGCCGCCTTCGTGAGCCGCTCGCGCACGAGTCCCTCCGGCAGTGCGTTCGCGATCGTGCGCAGCGCGGCGGCGCGGGAGAGCGCGAGGCCGAGAAGGTGGCCGATGTGCGGGTCGGCGTGGTCGGAGACGACCGGTACGTCGAGGAGTGCGCAGGGGGCGTCGGCGGCGAGGGCGGGGAGGAAGCGGTCGAGCCAGGCGGCGAAGTCGTCGGCGTTCTCGAACACGCGGCGCATCGCGTCGGCCTCGGTCAGCGCCGGCGACAGGAAGTCCTGGCCGGAGGGCTCCCAGTGGGCGGGCGCGTCGTGGTCCGCGGCGAACCAGCTCCGCAGTCGTTCCCGTACGGCGTCGAGGGTGCGGGCGGGCAGTCCGGCCCGCTCCCCCGTGTCGAGGATCAGGCCGAGGGCGAAGGCGCTGTTGGCGTGGATGCCGTGGCGTACGGGATACGTGGCCTTCGGGAGCCAGTCCGTGAGGAGGCGGTCGACCGCGTCCACGGCCGGGGCGAAGGCGTCGGCCCAGCGGGTGCCCTCGCACTGCGCGGCGAGCGCGACGAGCCAGGCCCAGCCGTAGGGGCGCTCGAAGCCCGGTCGGGCGAGGAGGTAGTCGGCTTCCCGGGTGAGGTTCTCGCGGGTGAGGTGGCGGTCGAGTACGTCGGCGTGGGCCTCCGGCCGGGTCCGGAGCAGCAGCCAGTGCATGTGCACGGAGCTGTGCCAGTCGTAGGCGCCGTAGAAGGCGGGGTGGAGCTCGCTCGGGCGGGCGTTGTCGTCCGGGGAGGTGGTGAGGTGGGCCGTGAAGTTGGGGTATTCACGGGTGACGTTGGCTGCCGCCAGCTGGGCGGTTTCGTCCGGGGTGAGCATGGGGGGCCTTTCGGTGGGGCGGGGTGCGGGCGCGTGCCCGCGGGGTGCGTGTGCGTCGCCGGGTGCGGTGCTGCTGTGGTCCGGTTTGCGCAGTTCCCCGCGCCCCTGGCCGTCAGTGCGTTGCGCCCTCCGTGACCTTGAGGTCTTCGTTCGTCGAGGCAGCCGTCAGCAGCAACGAACGGATGGCCGTGGCGACCGTTTCGGCCGGGAGGGACGGTGCTGAGCCGTCCGGTACCTGGTCCGGTGCCCACGGGACGTGGACGAAGCCGCCCCGGGTGTCCGGGAGTTCCGTGGCCAGGAGGTGGGCGAGGCCGTAGGCCACGTGGTTGCAGACGAACGTTCCGGCCGTGTTGGAGAGTGCTGTCGGGACCCCCGCGGAGCGCATCGCCGACACGCACGCCTTCACCGGCAGCGTCGAGAAGTAGGCGGCCGGGCCGCCCGGTACCACCGGGACGTCGATCGGTTGCGCACCCGCGTTGTCGGGGATGCGGGCATCGTCGACGTTGATGGCGACGCGCTCGATCGTGACGCCGGGGCGGCCGCCCGCCTGGCCGAGGCAGACGACCAGGTCGGGGCGGGTCTCGGTGACCGCGGCCCGTAGCGTCTTCAGTGATTCGCCGAAGACGCACGGGAGTTGGACCGCCGTGACGGCGAGACCTTCCGGTGGCGCGGCGGCGACCGCCCGCGCCGCCTCCCACGACGGGTTCAAGGACTCCCCGCCGAACGGTTCGAATCCCGTGAGCAGTACCCGGGTCATCGGCTCCGACCTCCTAGAACGCGAACAGCGACATGATCACGATGTTGCAGCCGAGGAGCGCGAAGCCCGTCGGCAGTTGTGCCTTGATCGGCCCGTACTGGTCCTTCAGTTCGAGGAGGGTCGCCGGGACGATGTTGAAGTTGGCGGCCATGGGCGTGATGAGCGTGCCGCTGAAGCCCGCGAGCATGCCCATCGCGAGGACCGCGGGCTCGTTGCCGCCCATCTGCTGGATGAGCACCGGCCAGCCGATCGCCGCCGTCATGACGGGGAAGGCCGCGAAGGCGTTGCCCATGATCACGGTGAACAGGAACATGCCGACGCAGTACGCGATCACGGCCAGGTACTTGGAGTCGTCCGGCAGCATGGCGTTCGTGATCCGGCCGACCTGGCTGCCGACGCCTGCGACCGCGAAGATCGTGCCGAGGACGGAGAGGAGTTGGGGCAGCAGCAGCGCCGCGCCCATCGCCTCCAGCATCGAGCGGCCGGAGTGGATCGGCGTCGACACCTTGCGCTCGCCGGTGACCAGCATCCCGACGACGAGCGCCGCGACGCAGCCGACGCCGAGCCCGAGGAGGGTGGCCTGGCCGGTCTCGAAGATCCCCGATTCGTCGAGGAAGGACGCGCAGATGATGGCGACGATCGGGATGGTGAGCGCCGGGATGAACAGCTTGTTGCCGAGGCGGACCGCGGACTTCTCGCGCTGCTCCTGCGTGGTCGTGACCGGTTCGCCCTTGCCGATGAAGTTGAACCCGGCGAGCGCGATCAGCGCGAGGACCGCAACGCCCAGGGGTTCGGCGGGCAGCGCCTTCGAGCCGCCCGCGACCCCGGTGCCGTAGGGGAAGGTCAGTCCGAGCAGCCCCCAGAAGGCGGCCGACGTCCAGCGCTTGGGGTTGGTCCGGTCCCTCGCCATCTGCACGGCCATGACGACGAAGACGAGACCGATCAGCCAGTAGAGCCATTCGACCTTGATCACTTGGCGGTCTCCTTCCCGGAGTCGCCCGGGGTCTGCTTCGGCAGCGGGATGTCGTGCTCGGCGGCGGCGAGCGCCATCTCGCGCTCCAGATGCCTGTCGAGGCGCAGCAGGCGGGCGCCGTGGATGAAGAAGGCGCAGACGGCCAGCGGGATGGCCCACAGCGCGAGCTGCGTGGGTTCGAGGTGCTCGTGGTACGTCGAGTTCACGAATCCGGTGATCAGCAGGATCGAGCCGATCGCGATGAAGCAGTCCTCACCGAAGAAGACGCCGACGGTGTCGGCGGACGCCGAGTAGGAGCGGACCTTCTCGCGCATCTTGTCCGGGAGCACGGCCCCGGACTTGCGTTCGGCGGCGGCCTCCGCCATCGGCGCGACGAGCGGGCGGACCGCCTGGGCGGGGCCGCCGAGGTTGTTGAGGCCGAAGGCGGCGGTGACCTGGCGGACCAGCAGGTACGCGGTGAGGAAGCGGCCGGCGCTGAGCTTGCCGAGTTTCCCGATGAGGGTGCGGGCCTGTTCGCGCAGGCCGTAGCGCTCCAGGAGGCCGATCACCGGCAGCACGATGGCGAAGACGGTGACGGAGCGGCTGTCGGCGAAGGAGGTGCCGAAGGCGGCGAGGATCTCCAGCGGGTTCATCTTGCCGAGCAGCCCGGTGACGATGCCGGCGACACCGACCACGAGAACGGGATTGCGGCGCGTGACGAATCCGAGGATCACCACGAGCACGCCGAGCAGAACGATCATGCGGCGGCCTTTTCGATGAGGGACGCACTTATGGATGAGGGATGCACGGACCCTAGAGGATCGTTCAACGATCTAACAAGAGGTTCCGGAGCGCGGACATCCGATCGGGCTTTCATCGAGACCGAATCTTGACCCTTGTCGGATCGTTCAACGATCCTCTACCTTGAGCTCGTGATCCAGGATGTCATCGACCTCAATGCCGACCTCGGCGAAGGCTTCGGCCGGTGGAGCCTCACCGACGACGAGGCCCTGCTCTCCGTGGTGACCAGCGCCAACGTCGCCTGCGGGTTCCACGCCGGCGATCCCTCCGTGATGCGCCGGGTCTGCGACCTGGCCGCCGAGCGCGGTGTACAGATCGGGGCGCAGGTCTCGTACCGGGACCTCGCCGGGTTCGGGCGGCGCGCCATGGACGTGCCGCCGGACGAGCTTGCGTCCGAAGTGGCGTACCAGATCGGGGCGTTGCGGGTGTTCGCCGAGGCGGCCGGCGCCGAGGTGGCGTACGTGAAGCCGCACGGGGCGCTCTACAACCGGACCGTGCGGGACGCGGAACAGGCCCGTGCGGTCGTCGACGGTGCGCGGCTCGCGGGTGGGGAGCTGCCCGTGCTGGGGCTCCCCGGATCCCAACTGCTGCGCGTGGCCGAGGAGTTCGGGCTGCGGCCCGTGCGCGAGGCCTTCGCCGACCGTGCGTACACCCCCGAGGGCACGCTCGTGCCGCGCCGCGAGCCGGGCGCCGTCGTCGAGGACGCGGACGCCGTGGTGCGCCGGTCCGTCGCGTTCGCGGTGGACGGAGGGGTCGAGGCGGTCGACGGGTCCCATGTCGCCGTCGCCGCGCGGTCGTTGTGCGTGCACGGTGACACCCCTGGCGCGGCGGCGATCGCGGCGCGGGTGCGGGTGGCGCTCGAGGGCGCCGGGGTTGAGGTCGGGGCGTTCACGTGAGCATGCGCGTACGGGCTGCCGGGCGGCGGGCGCTGCTGGTGGAGTTCGACGACGCCGAGCAGGCGGGGGCGTTCCACGCGGAGGTGCTGCGCAGGCGCGGTGCGGGGGTGCTGCCGCCGGTGCGGGAGATCGTGCCGGGGGCGCGGACGGTGCTGCTCGACGGGGTGGCGGAGCGGGATGCGCTCGCGCGCCAGGTGGGCGAGTGGGATGTGCCGGTGGGCTCCGTGGCGGAGGGGGACGTCGTGACGATTCCTGTCGTGTACGACGGGCCGGATCTGGCGGAGGTGGCGGGGCTGTGGGGGGTGTCGGTGGCGGAGGTCGCCGCGGTGCACTCCTCGTTCGAGTACCGGGTGGCGTTCTGCGGGTTCGCGCCGGGGTTCGGGTATCTGGCCGGGTTGCCGGAGGGGTTGCGGGTGCCGCGGCGGGCGACTCCGCGTACGCGGGTTCCTGCGGGGGCGGTTGGGGTGGCTGGGGGGTACTCGGCGGTGTATCCGCGGGAGTCGCCGGGTGGGTGGCAGTTGATCGGGACGATGCCGGATCCCGGGGTTCTGTGGGATGTGGGGCGGTCGGCGGCGGCGCTGTTGTCGCCTGGGACACGGGTCCGTTTCGCCCCGACGGGGCCGACGCCACGGGGCTCCGCCCCGGACCCCGCGCCTCAATCGCCGGCGGGGCTTGATGTCGCCGCCGGGCCGGAGCCCACGACTCATGCCCCCACGGGGTTGACGTCACGGGGCTCCGCTGCCCAATCGCCGCAGGGGCTTGAATTGCCCGCTTCATCGCCTCATGAGTCGAGGCTTGATCTGTCCGCGTCTCAAGGGTCGGCGGGGACCGGTTCGGCATATCAAGCCCCGCTTTCGGACGAGAGCCAGCGGGGTGTGGGGCGGAGCCCCACAGTGCGGAGGACGGACGGGGCGGGAGGGGGCACGGCATGAGCGGGAAGATCACCGTCGTGCGGGCCGGGGCGCTCACCACCATTCAGGACTCCGGGCGGATCGGCCACGCCCACCTCGGCGTTCCCAGGTCCGGCGCGCTGGACGCGGATGCGCTGCGGCTGGCCAACCGGCTGGTCGGGAATCCGGAGGACGCCGCCGTACTGGAGACGACCCTCACCGGGTGTGCGTTGCGCCCCGACCAGGGCGTCAGCTTCGTCGTGGGTGGGGCGCCGTGCCCGGTCACCGTCGACGGGGCGCCCGCCGCTTGGGGCGTACCCGTGTACGTGCCGGCCGGAGCGACCCTCGACGTGGGCACGGCCAGTGCAGGCGTGCGGTCCTACGTCGCCGTAGCCGGAGGGTTCGCCGTCGAGGCCGTGCTCGGGAGCCGGTCCACCGATCTGCTGTCGGGGCTCGGCCCCGCACCGCTGGGCGCGGGGGACCTGTTGCCCGTCGGCGAGGCACCCGGTGCGCACCCCGCCACACCGGTGGCCGCACCATGGACCGCTCCCCCGGAGGAACTCGTGCTGCCGGCCCGGTTCGGGCCGCGCACGGACTGGTTCACCGAGGGCGCGCGCCGCACCTTCGTCACCGCCACGTACACCGTCTCGGCCAACAGCAACCGGATCGGCCTGCGTACCGAAGGGCCCTCCCTGGAACGGGAGTTGGACGGCGAGCTACCCAGCGAGGGCATGGTGCTCGGCGCGGTGCAGGTGCCCCCGGACGGGCGGCCCGTGGTGTTCCTCCACGACCATCCGACGACCGGCGGCTACCCGGTGATCGCCGTCGTGGACGAGGACGCCCTCGGCGCGGCGGCCCAGGCGGCGCCCGGCACCCCGCTCCGGTTCACCCTCTAGCCGTTCCGGGACAGGGCTTCGTCCAGGAACTCCCGTACGTGGCCCATGACCTGGCCCCGGTCCGCGCGCAGGCCGATCGCCACCGCGATGGAGAAGCCGTCGAGCAGCGCCCGCAGCCGGGTCGCGAAGCGGTCCGGGTCGAGGGCCCCGAACTCGCCGCGTGAGACGCCCTCGGCGAGCAGCGCCACGAGGTCGCGGTGCCAGGTCCCCTCGATGGCGGCCTGGCGGGCCCGCGCGTCGTCGTCGGCGTTGCGCGAGCGGTTGAACACCTCGAGCCACAACGTCCAGTGCGGATCGCGCGGCGCGTCCGGGACGTACAGGTCGACGTAGGCGTCGAGGCGCTCCCGCGCGCTGCTGCCGCCGACCAGCAACTCCCGGCGGCGCGCGCCCAGTCGACCCTCACTCCACTCCAGCGTCCGCAGCAGCAGCTCGTCCTTGCTGCCGAAGTGGTACGCGAGGTGGCCGCTGCTCATGCCGACCTCGCGGCCGAGCGCGGCGAGCGTCAGCCGTTCGAGGCCGTGCTCGGCGATCATCGCCATGGTCGCGGCGAGCACGGCCTCGCGCGGTGGCGCCGGTGTGCGTCGGCGCTGCGTCCCGGTCACCGCTCAGGCACCCGAGAGCGGTTGCTGCTGAGTGATGCAGTGGATGCCGCCGCCCGCCGCGAAGATCGTGCGGGCGTCGACGAGGGTGACCGTCCGGGACGGGAACAGCCGGCGGAAGATCGCCGCGGCCTCCTCGTCGTTCGGGTCGTCGAAGCCGCACAGCACCACGCCGTCGTTGCAGAGGTAGTGGTTGATGTACGAGTAGTCGACCCAGCCGCCGTCCGCCGCGTCCGTGAGGACCTTCGGCGCCGGGACCTCGACGATCTCCAGGGGCCTGCCCCGCGCGTCCGTCTGCCCGGCGAGGCAGCCGATGATCTCGCGGCTCACCTCGAAGTCCGGGTGCGCCGGGTCCCGCTGAGAGTGGACCAGGACCACACCGGGCGCCGCGAAGGCCGCCACGATGTCGACATGTCCACGCGTGCCGAACTCGCCGTAGTCCGCGGTGAGTCCGCGCGGCAGCCAGATCGCCTTGGACGTGCCGATCCGGGCGTGGATCTCCGCCTCGACGTCGCCCTTGGGGCGGCCCGGGTTTCGGCCCTCGTCGAGCTGCACCGTCTTCGTCAGGAGCACCGTGCCCTCGCCGTCGACGTGGATGCCGCCGCCCTCGTTGACGAGCGACGTGGAGTGCACGGGCACACCGGCCAGGTCCGCGACATGGCGCGCGATCTTCGCGTCGTGCTCCCAGCGGGCCCAGCTCTGCGCGCCCCAGCCGTTGAACGTCCAGTCCACGGCGGCCAGTTCACCGGACCCGGAATGCCTCACGAACGTAGGGCCGATGTCGCGCATCCACGCGTCGTCCAGTTCCCGCTCGACCAGCTCGATCGACGGGTCGAGCAGCGCCCGCGCGGACTCCGCCTGCCCCGTGCCGACGACCATCGTCAGCGGCTCGTGGCGGCGCACCGCATGAGCTACGGAAGCCCACGCGGCCCGCGCCCCGGCCAGTTCGGCCTCGTCGGAGAAGGTCGGGTTGGGGCCCGGCCACGCCATCCACGTGCGCGCGTGCGGGGCCCACTCGGGCGGCATCACATACGTCATGGGCTGCGTCATGAGCTCGATCCCTTACAGGAAGTAGAGGCGGTTGAGGGAGACGGACTCGGCCGGCTCGGAGCGCAGCGGGTCGCCGTCGAGGGTGACGAGGCCCGTGCGCTGGTCCACGTCGACCGCTCCCGTACGGGAGTTGAGGCGCAGATCGGCGGGGCCGATGCCGCGCGTGCCGCGGACCGCGACGCGGCGCCTGCGGGTGGGCATCGTGTCGTGCCCGTCGTCGACGGCGGCCTGCGCGACGAAGGCGACCGACAGCTCGGCGGCCGTCGCTCCGTACGCCCCGAACTGCGGGCCGAGAACCAGGGGTTCGCAGGTGTCGGTGGCGGCGTTGGGGTCACCCACCACCCCGTACGCGGGGAAGCCGGACTTCAGGACGAGCTGCGGCTTGGCGCCGAAGAACTCGGGGCGCCACAGCACGATGTCGGCCATCTTGCCGGGCTCGAGCGACCCGATCTCGTGCGAGAGGCCGTGCGCGATGGCCGGGTTGATGGTCAGCTTCGCCATGTAGCGCAGGACGCGCTCGTTGTCGTGGCCGACGCCCGGGTCGCCGAGCTCGCCCTTCATCTTCCCGGCCATCGCGAACGTCCTGCGCACGGTCTCCCCCGCACGCCCCATGCCCTGCGCGTCCGAGGACGTGATGCCGATGGCGCCCAGGTCGTGCAGTACGTCCTCGGCACCCATCGTCCCGGCGCGGATCCGGTCGCGGGCCATCGCGGCGTCGCCGGGGAGGTCCGTCTTCAGGTCGTGGACGGAGACGATCATGCCGTAGTGCTCGGCGACGGCGTCGCGGCCGAAGGGGAGGGTCGGGTTGGTGGACGAGCCGATGACGTTCGGAACTCCCGCCATCTTCAGTACATTTGGCACGTGGCCGCCGCCGCAGCCCTCGATGTGGAAGGCGTGGATGGTCCGGCCTTCGAGCACCTTGAGGGTGTCCTCGACCGACAGGCACTCGTTCAACCCGTCGCTGTGCAGGGCGACTTGGACGTCGTGCTCCTCCGCCACCCGGAGGGCGGTGTCGAGGGCGCGGTTGTGTGCGCCCATGTCCTCGTGCACCTTGAATCCGCAGGCGCCGCCCTCGGCGAGTGCCTCGACCAGCGGGGCGTCCTCGGAGGACGAACCCCGGCCCAGGAAGCCGATGTTGACCGGCCACGCGTCGAAGGCGGAGAACGCGTGCTTCATCGCCCACGGCGAGTTGACCCCGACGCCCCAGACCGGGCCGAACTCCTGGCCGATGATCGTGGTGACGCCGGAGGCGAGCGAGGCCTCCATGATGCGCGGCGACAGCAGATGCACGTGGGTGTCGACGGCTCCGGCGGTGGCGATCATGCCCTCGCCGGAGACGATCGTCGTGCCCGTGCCGACCACGACGTCGACGCCGTCCAACGTGTCCGGGTTTCCGGCCCGCCCGACGGCGTGGATGCGGCCCTCCCGGATCCCGATGGAGACCTTCCTGATCCCGAGCGCGGCATCGATCACCACGACGTTGCTGATCACGATGTCGCAGGTGTCGCGGACCGCGGCGGCCTTCAGGTGCAGCCCGTCACGCGCGGTCTTGCCGAACCCGGCGAGGAACTCGTCCCCGTAACTCTGGGAGTCGGACTCGACCTTGATGGTGAGCCCCGAGTCCCCGAGCCGGACGCGGTCACCGGCGCGCGGGCCGTGCGTCCCCGCGTACTCGTAGGGGGTCAGTCGGCGGGCTTCGGCGGCGTGGCCTCCGGGGCGGCTCATCGGCCCTCCTCCTCAATCTTGGCACCCCGGTATCCGCAGGCGGCGGCGCGGCGCAGCGCCTCCTCGCGGGCGCCGGGGGCGTCCAGCGGACCGTCGACCAGACCCGCGAACCCAATGGCGACCCGGGCCCCGCCGATCGGCAGAAGCCCGACGTCCCGGGTCTCCCCCGGCCCGAACCGCACCGACGACCCCGCGGGCACCGCGAGCCGCATCCCGTACGCCTTGTCCCGTACGAAGTCCAGGCGCGGGTTGACCTCGAAGAAGTGGAAGTGGGAGGTGACGGAGACGGGGACGGTCGCCGTGTTGGTGACGGTGAGCGTCAACTCGGGCCCGGGGTCGTGGTGTTCGGGGCCGGGCAGCAGCGCGCCGGGGGCCTCGTCCGTGAGACTGCCGCCCGCGATCGGGTCACTCACGACCGCGAGCCGCGAACCGTCGTCGAAGACCGCCTCGACGTGCACCTCGGTCACCACATCGGCGACGCCCGGCAGCACGTCGTCGGGCCCGAGCACGGAGCGCGCCGCCTCGATCGCCTCGGCGAGCCGCTCCCCGTCGCGGGCCGCCTCGCAGACGGTGTCCGCGATCAGGGCGGTCGCCTCCGGCACGTTGAGCCGCAGGCCGCGCGCCTTGCGGGCCCGCGCGAGCTCGGCGGCGCCGAACAGCAGCAGCCGGTCACGTTCCGTGGGGGTCAGTCTCACGCCGTCACGCCTCCTCGTCGTTCTTAGAGCGCCATTCTAACGCTGGCCGCTGCGAGCTGGAAGGCCAGGTGGTGACAGGGTGCGGTGCAGGTTGAATCGCGCTCTAAAATCGCCGCACGGCGCACACGCAAACAGGGCCGCACCCCCGAACGGGAGTGCGGCCCTGCACTGGTAGGCCGACCGGCCGAGCGGAGCGACTAGCCCAGCTCGTGCATCCAGCCATGCGTGTCCTCGGCCTTGCCGCGCTGGATGTCCAGGAGCGCGTTGCGCAGCTTCATCGTGACCTCGCCGGCCTCGCCGCCGGACTGGGTCCACTCGGCGCTCGCACGCTTGACCGTGCCGACCGGCGTGATGACGGCGGCGGTGCCGCACGCGAAGACCTCGGTCAGCTCGCCGGACTCCGTGGCGGCCTGCCACTCGTCGATGGAGATGCGGCGCTCCTCCGACTCGTAGCCGAGGTCGCGGGCGACCTGGAGGAGCGAGTCACGGGTGACGCCGGCGAGCAGCGAACCGGTGAGGGTGGGCGTGACGATTTTGTCGCCGTACACGAAGTACAGGTTCATGCCGCCCAGTTCCTCGACCCACTTGTGCTCGACGGCGTCGAGGTAGGCGACCTGGTCGCAGCCCTTCGCGGCGGCCTCGGCCTGCGCGAGCAGCGACGCCGCGTAGTTGCCACCGGTCTTGGCGTCGCCGACACCGCCGGGCACGGCGCGCACGCGGTCCTCGGAGAGCCAGATGGAGACGGGCTTCACGCCGCCGGGGAAGTACGCGCCCGCGGGCGAGGCGATGACGATGAAGAGGTACTCGTTGGCGGGCTTCACGCCCAGCCCGACCTCGGTCGCGATCATGAACGGGCGCAGGTAGAGCGACTCCTCGCCACCGTGCGCGGGCACCCAGTCCTTGTCCTGCTGGACGAGCAGGTCACAGGCCTCGACGAAGGTCTCGACCGGCAGCTCGGGCATGCCGAGGCGCCAGGCGGAGTGCTGGAAGCGCTTGGCGTTCATGTCGGGCCGGAAGGTGGCGACCGAACCGTCGGGGCGGCGGTAGGCCTTCAGGCCCTCGAAGATCTCCTGCGCGTAGTGCAGGACGTTCGTGGCCGGGTCGAGGGAGAGCGGTCCGTAGGGCACCAGCTGCCCGTCGTGCCAGCCCCGCCCCTCGGTCCACCTCACCGTCACCATGTGGTCGGTGAAGTGGCGGCCGAATCCCGGGTTGGCCAGGATCTCCTCGCGCTGCGCGGCGGACAGCGGGGTGGCGGTGGGCTTGAGCTCGATCGTGGGCGTCGTCATGGTTGCGTGTCCTTCACCGTTGGTTGTGACGGACCGCGTTCACGCCTGCACCCTTTGTACTAGGACGTCCGAGCTTCCACGTACATCGCGGTCCCGCGTTCGATTATCGCGCGAGACGGGGTGTGCTCGGAAACGGACCCGGTGGTACCTGTCGGGTACGGGGGCGTAAAAGCGGCCCATGGGTTGATGGTCGCACCCAGGGGCCGCACGAGAACAGCCGCCGGGCGCGGTGTGCGACCCGGCGGCTGCTGTTTTCAGCAGTACGAGATGAGCGCCGGGTCAGCCGGCTACTACTCGGGCGACGAGGGCGTCACCGATCTCGTCGGTGGAACGCACGGCATCGCCGCGCTCGCCGAGGTCCGCGGAGACCGCGGTCTCGATGCGGGCGGCCTCGGCCTCGTACCCGAGGTGACGCAGGAGGAGGGCGACCGAGAGGATCGTGGCGCTCGGGTCGGCCTTGCCCTGGCCCGCGATGTCCGGGGCCGAGCCGTGCACGGGCTCGAACATGGACGGGAACTCGCGGCTCGGGTTGATGTTCCCGGAGGCCGCGACGCCGATACCGCCGGAGACGGCCGCGGCGAGGTCGGTGATGATGTCGCCGAAGAGGTTGTCGGTGACGATCACGTCGAAGCGGGCCGGGTCGGTGACGAGGTAGATCGTCGCCGCGTCGACGTGGATGTAGTCGGTGGTGACCTCGGGGAACTCCTTGGCCACCTTGTTGAAGATGTTCGTCCACAGGTGGCCCGCGAAGGTCAGCACGTTGTTCTTGTGGACCAGCGTGAGCTTCTTACGGGGGCGGGCCTGGGCGCGGGCGAAGGCGTCACGGACCACGCGCTCCACACCGAACGCGGTGTTGACGGAGACCTCGGTGGCGACCTCGTGCTCGGTGCCCTTGCGGATCACGCCGCCGTTGCCCGTGTACGGGCCCTCGGTGCCCTCGCGGACGACGACGAAGTCGATGTCCGGCTTGCCCGCGAGCGGCGTCGAGACACCCGGAAGGAGCTTCGACGGGCGCAGGTTGACGTGGTGGTCGAACGCGAAGCGGAGCTTCAGCAGGAAGCCGCGCTCCAGGACGCCGGACGGCACCGACGGGTCGCCGATGGCGCCGAGCAGGATGGCGTCGTGCTTCTTGAGCGAGACGAGGTCGTCCTCGGTGAGGGTCTCACCGGACGCGTGGTAGCGCTTGGCGCCGAAGTCGTACTCCTCGGTCTCCAGCTTCACATCCTGCGGAAGGACGGCGGAGAGGACCTTGAGACCCTGGGCCACGACCTCCTGGCCGATACCGTCACCGGGGATCACTGCGAGATTGATGCTGCGAGACATGTTCAGCACCGTACTCCTTGTCCCATGGAATGACATGGGCTGTCCACGATCCGGACGACCGTCCACCTGTCGCTCTTTGTTCACCCGTACGTCTGGCGGGAGTTGACGGTCGCTGGGAAGTTCTCCTGCCATGGACACTCCGAACGTCGGCATCCCGGAGCGGCTCGCCCAGCGGATGAGCATGGCGGAACAACACGAGTACCTCCGTACGAAGTTCAGCAGGCGCCGGATGCTGGCGGGGGCCGCCGGGACGGTGGGCGGGGTCGCCCTCCTCGGCGGCGGCACGGCGACGGCGGCCACCACCGTCGTCCCGCGGCGCGGCCCGGTGCGCGTCGACGGCTCCCTCGTCGCCCCCTTCGGCCGGCATCTCGCCTTCGGCGCCGACCCGAAGACGCAGATGCGGATCTCGTGGCAGGTGCCGTTCGCGGTCAAGGACCCCTATCTGCGGGTGGGATCGAAGCCCTGGGAGCTGAGCCGGAAGATCGCGGCGGAGGTGCGCGCCCTGCACACCCCGTCGCTGTCGAAGAAGCTCCCCGAGGTCGAGCAGCTCTACCTGCACGCCGCGCTCGACCACCTCAGGCCCGGCACGACGTACTACTACGGCGTCGGCCACGACGGCTTCGACCCGGCCGACGCGGAGCGCCTCGGCACACTCGGCACCTTCCGTACGGCGCCGGCCGCCCCGGAGTCGTTCGTCTTCACGGCCTTCGGCGACCAGGGCGTCAGCTACGACGCGCTCGCGGGCGACCAGATGATTCTCGGGCAGAACCCGTCCTTCCACCTGCACGCGGGCGACATCTGCTACGCCGACAGCAGCGGCCAGGGCAGGGAGTCGGACACGTACGACGCGCGGGTGTGGGATCAGTTCCTCGCGCAGACGGAGACGGTCGCCAAGTCGGTGCCGTGGATGGTGACGACCGGGAACCACGACATGGAGGCCTGGTACTCCCCGAACGGCTACGGCGGACAGAGCGCACGCTGGTCGCTTCCCGAGAACGGCCCGGACCCGTCGAAGGCTCCCGGCGTCTACTCCTTCACGTACGGGAGCGTGGGCGTGGTCGCGCTCGACGCGAACGACGTCTCGTACGAGATCCCCGCCAACAGGGGCTACCTGGACGGGAAGCAGACCGCCTGGCTCGACAAGCGGCTCGGTGAGCTGCGGGCGCGGGACGACATCGAGTTCGTGGTCGTCTTCTTCCACCACTGCGCGTACTCGACGTCCACGCACGCCTCGGACGGCGGGGTGCGCGACGCGTGGGTGCCACTGTTCGCCAAGCACCAGGTGGACCTGGTGATCAACGGGCACAACCACGTCTACGAGCGCACGGACGCGATCAAGGGCGCGGGGAACGGGGAGGTCGGCAAGCCGGTGCCGGTCGGCGCATCGACCGATCCGACGCGCGACGGCATCGTGTACGTCACCGCGGGCGGCGCCGGCAAGGACCTCTACGGCTTCGGGCCGGGCGTGCCGGACAGCTACGAAGGCGACGTGCACGATCGCGAGTCGATCGTCACCTTCCACTGGACGACGTCACGCCTGCCCGACCCGGACACCGTGGAATGGTCCCGGGTGCGGTACGCCGGCTTCTCGTTCCTCGCGGTGGAGGTGGAGAGGGGCCGGATGAAGGTGTCGGCGCTGGCCGAGAGCGGCGAGCGCATCGACCACTTCGAGGTACGAAGAAGGGCGTAGGGCCTGGCTTTTTTATCAGGCCCGGATCTCAGTGACCGGTCTCGCCGCCGTTGTCCCTGCGGTCCAGCGCGCGCTGGAGGGCGGCGGCCGCGGTCCTGGCGGCCTGGCGGTCGGCTTCGCTCGACGGGGAGACGTGACGGACTCGGCGGCGGACGGGCGTCGCAGTGGCCATGAGGGATCGACTCCTTGAGAATCCGTGGGAATCCTCGCGCGCCATGTGCGCAAGGGGATTTCGAGGTGCCGGAAGGGCGGGAAGCAGGAGCTGCAGGGGTTGCCTGCCAGGTGCTCCGGCTCGCTGCCGCCATTCGCCGGATCGGGCGAGTCGTTCGGCTTCTACAAAGCTAGGACAGGTCTCTGCTTCTGTCTCCACAATTACTCGGACTTCCTACTATCTGAGACGGGACCCGCGTCTTGGGCCCCACCAGCCCCATCGACAACAGTGCTCACAGTGGTGGCCGAGTCCGGTCGCGTGGCCGGGCCGGGCCATGGCGTGGCCGCCGTCCACGCACCACGATGGGTCCCCTACCGGCCGGGCCGCGGTGGCCCGGCCGGTCCCTGGGGAGGAGTCCCACCATGCGCGTCATCAGTCAGCGCCGGCTCGGCGGACCCGAGGTGCTCGAAGTGGTGGAGGTGGACCGGCCCGAGCCGGGGCCGGGTGAGGTACTGGTCCGGGTCCGGGCCGTGGGGGTGAACCCGGTGGACCGGATGGCGCGCTCCGGCGCCGCACCGCTCCTCGGCGATCCGCCGTTCACGCTCGGCTGGGACGTGTCGGGCGTCGTCGAGGCGGCGGGCCAGGAAGTCACCGAATTCCGGCCGGGCGACGAGGTGTTCGCGATGATCCGGGGTGGCGGCTACGCCGAGTACGTCGTGATCCGGACCGAGCACCTGGCGCCGAAGCCGGGCAATGTCGACCACGTCCACGCGGCGGCGGTGCCCGCGGCGGCGCTCACCTCGTGGCTCGCGCTCGTCGACGTGGGGCAGATCGGGCCCGGCCGCAGGGTGCTGGTGCACGCGGCGGCCGGGGGCGTCGGGCACGTGGCGGTCCAGATCGCCAAGGCCGAGGGCGCGTACGTGATCGGGACGGCGCGCGCCGACAAGCACGACTTCCTGCGGGAGCTGGGTGTGGACGAGCCCATCGACTACACGACCACGGATTTCGCCCATGCCCTGCGGGACGTGGACGTGGCCATGGACCTGATCGGTGGCGACTACGGGCCGCGCACTCTGGTCACGCTGCGGCCCGGTGGGCTCCTGGCCTCGGCGATGCTCTGGGATCCCGGGGTCAGTCAGGAGGACGCCGAGACCCGGGGTGTCCGGTTCGCGCCCATCTCGGTGCAGCCGTCGGGGGCGACGCTCCGGAAGGCGGCGGCGTTGCTGGCCGCGGGGCGGCTGCGGCCGCACGTCTCGGCCACGCTTCCCCTGGAGGAGGCGGCCAAGGCGCACGAACTGGGTGCCTCGGGCCACACCCAGGGCAAGACGGTCCTCACCCTGCCCTGAGCGACACCGGGACCGCTTGCCTCCCCCACCCCGCCCCTTCCCGAAAGTCCTGCCGGACGGGCCTGCTCAATCGCCGCAGGGGCTATGAGCGGCCCTGCCGGGTGGGTCTGCTCAATCGCCGCAAGGGCTATTTATAGCCCCTGCGGCGATTGAGCAGCGGGGTCCGGGGCGGAGCCCCGTGGCCGGGGGACGGCGACACGCTGCAGAGGCG